>JAFEBC010000826.1 GCA_018266095.1 Deltaproteobacteria bacterium | reverse complement strand
GTGCTCTGCGCATGGGGGTGACCCTTGGGGGGCAAAGGGAGCCGATCGAGGTTCTACCCGGAGGTTGAAAAGTTCAAACGCGTGGGCGCGTCAGGGCGCCGCGATGGGTCCCACATCGGGCCAGTGCGAGAGCCCCACGCGGTTGCCTTCGGGATCGCGCACGTAGAGCGTGAACTGCGAGCGGTGCACGATCTCGACCCCCGCCGCTGCGAGCCGCGACTCCCACAGCGGCCGCTCGTGCGCCGCGATGCGCAGCGACAACAGATGCAGGCCCGGCGTCTCGTCCTTGAACCCACGCTGCAGCAAGGTCTCAGACGAATCTGCGGGCGGCGCACACGCCTCCAGCGCGAGAAAGCCGTCGTCTTCCCGCGCGCCCACGGCCACCCACAGCGAGCGCTCGCCGGTGCGCCCCGCGGCCAGCGCCTCTGGGGACCACGGCCACCGATTGAGCACGCGCAGGCCCAAGAGCCCGCAATAGAACGCCTCCGCGCGCGGCAGATCCGCGACCTGGATCGCGAGGTGATGGAAGCCCGCAGGGGTCATGCCGCCACTCATACCGCACCCCGCGCACGACCTCCCATTGCCTCGAAGGGTACCTCCATGCTACTCCGCGCGCCCGCTCGTCCCTTTTGACACACCGAGACAAAGCCCATGCTTGCCCGCGAGAAGATCCGCAACATCGCCATCATCGCCCACGTCGACCACGGCAAGACCACGCTCGTCGACTTCATGCTGCGCCAGACGGGCATCTACCGCGCCAACGAGGCGATGGTCGATCGCGCGATGGACTCGAACGACCTCGAGCGCGAGAAGGGCATCACCATCCTCGCGAAGAACACCGCCATCGGCTACAGGGGCGTGAAGATCAACATCGTCGACACGCCCGGACACGCGGACTTCGGCGGTGAGGTCGAGCGCGGCCTGCGCCTCGTGGACGGCGTGCTGCTCCTCGTGGACGCCGCCGAAGGCCCGCTGCCGCAGACGCGCTTCGTGCTCGGCAAGGCGCTCGCGCTCGGCCTGCCCGCCGTGGTGGTGGTGAACAAGATCGACCGCCAGGACGCGCGGCCCGCCGAGGTCCTCGACGCCATCTACGCGCTCTTCATCGACATGGGCGCGAACGAGCACCAGATCGAGTTCCCGGTGGTCTACGCCGTGGCCCGCGCCGGCCGCGCCTCGCGCCAGCTCTCGGACTTCGACGACTTGCCGGTCGGCCAGGCCGCCGCTCCGGGCGCCGCGCCGCACTCGGGCGAGCAGAAAGGCGCGCGCGCCAAGACGCTCGAGCCGCTGCTCGACGCCATCCTCGAGATCATCCCGCCGCCGAAGGCTGCCGCCAGCACGCACGACAAGCTGCAGATGCTCATCGCCAACCTCGACTACGACGACTACGTGGGCCGCCTCGCCGTGGGCCGGCTCACCTCGGGCTCGGTGCGCGTGAACCAGCAGGTCGCGCTCTGCCGCGCCGACGGCTCGACGCCCAAGTACAAGATCACCAAGATCTTCGCCTTCGATGGCCTCAAGCGCGTCGAGATCGACGAGGCCGGTCCGGGCGAGATCATCTCGCTCGCGGGCATCGAGGACATCAACATCGGCGACACCGTCGCGGACCCCGAGCACCCGATCCCGCTCGAGCGCATCCACGTCGACGAGCCCACCATGTCGATGATCTTCAAGGTCAACGACGGCCCCTTCGCCGGCCGCGAGGGCAAGTACGTCACCAGCCGCAACCTGCGCGAGCGCCTCATGCGCGAGGCCTACCGCAACGTGGCCATCCGCGTGCTCGACACCGCGACGCCCGACGCCTTCAAGGTGGTGGGCCGCGGCGAGCTCGCGCTGGCGGTCATCATCGAGACCATGCGCCGCGAGGGCTACGAGCTCACCGCCTCGAACCCCGAGCCGCTCACCAAGGAGATCAACGGCGAGCTGAACGAGCCGATGGAGCTGATGGTGTGCGACGTGCCGCAGGTCGCGGTCGGCGTGGTCACCGAGCGCATGGGTCCGCGCAAGGGCCGCATGGTGGAGATGCAGAACATCGGCAGCAACCGCGTGCGCCTGAGCTTCCGCATCCCCGCGCGCGGTCTCGTCGGCTTCCGCAACGAGTTCCTCACCATCACGCGCGGCGAGGGCATCATGTCGTCGCAGTCGGATGGCTACGAGCCCTGGCAGGGCAAGATCCCCAAGCGGCAGAACGGCGCCATCATCTCGGACCGCGAGGGCGAGACGGTGCCCTACGCGCTCTTCGACATCCAGGAGCGCGGCGCGCTCTTCCACGGCGCCGGCGTGCCTGTGTACGAAGGCATGATCTGCGGCGAGAACGCGCACCCGCTCGACCTCGACGTCAACGTCTGCCGCGCCAAGAAGCTCACCAACATCCGCACCACCAGCCGCGACGAGAACGTCATCCTCACGCCGCCGCGCGAGATGTCGCTCGAGAAGGCGCTGGAGTGGATCAACGAGGACGAGCTGGTGGAGGTGACGCCGAAGAGCATCCGCCTGCGCAAGAAGGTCCTGCCGGCGGGCGACCGGTATCGCATCGAGCGCGAGCGCAAGCGCGCGGACGGCATCATCTAGCGGCTTCGTCCGAGCGCTGAAGTCCACGCTGCCGCTCCGGATCAGTCCAGGGCGGCAGTCGTGCTTCGGGCGATCGATCGAAGACTTGCAGTCTGGCGTACGCCCGATCACTCACCGCAGAGGCGCAGAAACGCAGAAGCTCGCAGAAGGATGGCCCCTGAAGTTCTGCGCTTCTGCGTCTTGTATGTTGCCCCCGGCTCGGCAGCCCGATCGCAAGCGTCATGGTCCGCGAGACCGACGCAGAGTTGGGGGCGCCGAGCCATTCTCTTCTGAGACCTCGAACGGTTGCTTG
>JAFEBC010000825.1 GCA_018266095.1 Deltaproteobacteria bacterium | reverse complement strand
GCTGCCGTTGGCGAGGCCCTTCGGGTGCTGGTCGTTCGCCGACTTGAGCAGCAGCGCCGCCGAGTTGATCGCGCCCGCCGAGACCACCACGATGCGACCGCGCACCGTGCGCCGCGCGCCGCCCTTCTCGAAGATCACGTCGGTCACCGTCTTGCCGCTCGGATCGGTGTCCAGCTTGAGCACCTTCGCGCCGGTGATGAGCTGCACGTTGTCGTGCAAGAGCGCGGGCTCGACGCAGATCACGTGCGCGTCGGACTTGCCCTTCACCAGGCAGGGAAAGCCGTCACACGTCCCGCAGCGCACGCACTGGCTCTTCTGCGGCGCTTGCTCGTCGAGCTGGATGCCGACCGGCAGCGCGAACGGCTTGTGGCCCGCGGCCTTCATCGCGTCGAAGAGCTGCTGGATGGGAGGCTCGTGGCTCACCGGCGGGTGCGGATAGGGCGCGCTCGCGGGCGGCTCGGTGGGATCGGCGCCGCGCTCGCCGTGGACCTGGTAGAGGCGCTCGGCGGCCGTGTAGTGCGGCTCGAAGTCCGCGTACGACACCGGCCACGCGGGCGAGGTGCCGTCGAAGTGCTCCACCTCGCCGAAGTCGCGCTCGCGCATGCGCGCCAGCACCGCGCCGTAGACCTTGGTGTTGCCGCCGACCCAGTAGTGCGTGTGCGGGTGGACGTCGTGGCCGTCCTTGTCGAGCCAGACCTCCTTGGTCTTGTAGCGGCCCTCGCCGACGACGCTCTTGGTGCTCCAGTTCTGCGCCTCGCGCGGCAAAAAGTCGCCGCGCTCGAGCAAGAGGATGCGCTTGCCGGTGGAGGCGAGCGCGTGCGCCAGCGTGCCGCCGCCTGCGCCGGTCCCGATGATGACGACGTCCCAAGTCTGCTCGAAAGACATGACCTTCCCTCCGCGCGGCTCTCTGAAAAAGCCGCGTCGTGACGAGTGCTTCGGTGATGTTTGGTGTCCCTTGCAGCAAGTAGTGCGCTGAGGGTTGGAAAGCGTTACACGCGGCCTTCACTTCATCTGGACAACGCGATCCGGACAGCCGATGCTGTGGCCACCAAGCGATCGACGGAGCACCGTGGACTCGACGGCGGACGCGCAACTGCACGAGGAAGAGGCCGGCCTGCTCGCGTCGCTGCGCGCGGGCGACGAGAAGGTCTTCCTCTCGCTGGTGCGCCGGCACCAGACCTCGATGATCCGCGTGGCGCTGCTCTACGTGCCCACCAAGGCCGTCGCCGAAGAGGTCGTGCAAGAGGCGTGGGTGGGCGTGCTGCAGGGCCTGGAGAAGTTCGAGGGCCGCTCGTCGCTCAAGAGCTGGATCTTCCGCATCCTCACCAACTGCGCCATGTCGCGCGGCGGGCGCGAGGCGCGCAGCAAGCCGTTCTCGGCGCTGGCCGAGGAGCCGGGCGAGCCGCTCGTCGATCCGTCGCGCTTTCGCGGGCCGGAGAGTCCGCACTGGGAAGGCCACTGGGCCGCGCCGCCGCAGCGCTGGACCGACGATCAGCTCGCCGCGCACCAGACCGCGCAGATCGCCAGGCGGGCGATCGAGGAGTTGCCGCGCGGACAGCGCGACGTGATTACACTCCGTGACGTCGAGGGCTGGAGCTCGGATGAAACGTGCGAGGCGCTCGGCCTCACTGAAGCGAACCAGCGCGTGCTGCTGCACCGGGCCCGCGCCAAGGTGAGAGCGGTGTTGGAGCAGCAGTTGAAGGCGGAGAAGCGATGACCAGGACAGCCCCCATCGAGCTGACGTGCGTGGAGCTCGTCGCCCTGGTCACCGAGTACCTCGAGGAGGCGCTGACGCCGGCCGAGCGCGAGCGCTTCGAGCACCACCTCGTGTACTGCGTCGGCTGCATCGAGTACTTGCAGCAGATCCGCGACGCGATGAAGCTCGCCGGCGCCGCGAAGCCCGCCGAGGTGCTCACGCAAGAGGCCGAGGACAAGCTGCTCTCGATGTTCCGGGGCCTGAAGAAGTGAGGCGGCGATGATCGCGTACAAGTTCCTCGAGCGGGGCGCGCGCGACATCCTCACCGGCGTGAAGTGGCCCGTGCCCGCAGAGGGCGCGCCGGGCGCTTGGGTGCAAGGCACGAAGGGCGCGCCGATCACCGCGAGCCACACCAAGGACCTCGGCTGGTGGGCCACGGACGAGCTCTTCCGCGTCGAGCTCGACGGCGAGCTGCGCGAGGCGCCCACGCAGCTCTACGCCGCGCGCGGCCGGCTGATCGCGCGGGTCGAAGCGTGGACGCCCGCGCTGGTCACCGAGTTCATGCACGTGTGCCTGCACCGCGTGCGCGACTTCGCGGTCGAGGAGCTGCGCGCCAAGGGCGAGGACCTGAACGCCGAGGCGCTCTCGCGCGGGAACACCATCGCCGAGCTGCAGCAGCTCTCGGGCTCGCTCGCGATCTCGGATGCGCTCGCGCGCGACCTGGTGGGCTATGTGGCCGACGCGTGCCGCTTCGCGCTGCGGCCCTCGATGACGTGCACCTCGCTGGCGCAGACGACGGCCGCGGTGGCGAAGTCGACGCTGCTCCAGTCGTTCGCCGACGAGCGCGCGTGGCAGTCGCGCTGGATCACGCAGCGGCTGGGACTGTAGCTGCTGCGCAGGTCAAGGCTGCGCCATGCGCGTGCAAGGCGCTCAACCGGTCCGCGCGGGCTGACGCGGCTTCAGGCCGCGGATGATCCCCGCCGCGATCCACGGTGCGAACCACGTGCCGATGGGGGCGCGCGAGGTCTCCGCGAGCGGCGCGCACGCGTCCTCCAGTGACTCGCCCTGGTGCAGGGACGACAGCAGCGCGTGCTGCGTCTGCGAGAGCGCGCGCACGCGGACCCAGACGTCGTCGCGATGAACCAACAGGTGCGAGCTGCGCTTCTTCGTGGGCAGCATGGGCGTCGTCTCCAGGTGGCGCTCGCGCCACAGCGTCAGGACAGGCCACGCGCAGCGGAGCAGCGTGGCCGTTTGGTCGAGCGTGAGGCGCGCGCTGGCCCAGTCGGCGTCCTCGCCCGGCGCAGGCAGCGTGCGTGGCGAGCGGTCCGTCAGCAGGCCGCGCAGCACCGCCACCTCGAGGCGCGCGAGGTCAGGCAGGAAGGGCCATCGCTGCGCGGGCTCGTGCTGCGCCAGGAACGCCGGGAACTGCTCGCCGAGGTTCGCCAGCGAGGGCGAGCGCGACTGGTGGCGCATGAGGTAGTGCGCGACGAGCGAGTGGAACTCGGCCGCGCCCACTGCGCGCTTCACGGCCGGAAAGTCGCTCGACAGCGCCTCGACGAGCCGCACGAAGTAGGCCTCCGCGTACACCGACAGCCGCTCCTCGCGCGAGGCGGGCGGACCCTCGGCGATCGCGTGCAGCGCGCGCGGCTCGGGCTCCTGCGCGCGCGTGGGCCCAGGCTCGTTGGCGAGCGCACCCGCCACTCCGCGCGGATCCGTGAACGACCAGCGCAGCCAGCGCTCCAGGTGCGCGAGCGGCGGCGCGTGCGGCTGGAGCGACGGGACGAGCGAGGGTCTCGGCGTCGGCGCTTCGGCGCCCGCGAGCGCCTGGCCCCGCGCGCCCGCGTCTTCACAGCGCGCCACCTCGTCCATCAGCTCGGCGATGGGCGGGATGCGGTCGTCGCGCTCCAGGATGGTGGGCACCTCTCCGAAGCGCGCGCGGGCCTCGGCGTAG
>JAFEBC010000824.1 GCA_018266095.1 Deltaproteobacteria bacterium | reverse complement strand
TGACGCGCTCGACCTCCTCGGCCGTGGGCGGCGCGGCCTTGATGGAGTCGATGGCGGCCTGCATCAGCGGGATGAGGTCCGCGGCGGACTTGCCGGCCTGCGCCGTGGCCTGCACCTCGAACCAGCCGCCCAGGCCCAGCGCGGTGTTGCCCGCGTCCACCTCGCTCGCGGCCTGCTTCTCGAACACGAGCGACTTGTACAGGCGCGAGGTGCGGCCCTCGCCCAGGATGCGACCCAGGATGTCGCCCGCGGCCTCCTCGTCGCTGTAGCGCTTGACGCCCGTCCACAGGATCTGCACGCGCGGCACCTCGGCGAGCTTGTCCTCGACGGTGTCCTTGAGGACCGACGTGAGCTGCGCCTGCGGGATCTCGGGCCGCACGACCTCGGGCCCCTGCGGCACGGCGCCGAAGTAGCGCTCGACCAGCGCCTTGGCGGCCGCGGGATCGAAGTCGCCGACGATGGCGAGCGAGGCGTTGTTGGGCGTGTAGAACTGGTGGAAGAAGAGCTTCAGGTCATCGACCGACGCGGCCTGGATCTCGGGGATGCTGCCGATGACGCACTGGTAATACGGGTGCGGCGAAGGGAAGAAGAGATCGCACGTGCGCAGGAAGCTCATGCGATACGGGCGGTTCTCGTAGCTCTGGCGGCGCTCGTTGGAGACCACGTTGCGCTGCACCTCGAGCTTGTGCTGGTCGAGCGTGTCGAGGAGGAAGCCCATGCGGTCGCTCTCCATCCAGAGCGCGGTGGCGAGCTCGTTGGAGGGGACCACCTCGAAGTAGTTGGTGCGGTCGAAGTTGGTGGTGCCGTTGACGCCCGAGGCGCCGATGGTCTCGAGGATCTTGAAGGGGCTCGGCTGCACGTGCTTGCTGCCCGAGAACATCATGTGCTCGAAGAGGTGGGCGAAGCCGGAGCGGCCCAGCGACTGGTTGGCGGCGCCGACGTGGTACCAGACGTCGACCGCGACCTGCGGCATGCGGTGGTCCTCGGAGAGGATGACCGTGAGGCCGTTCTTGAGCGTGTACTTCTCGAAGCGCAGCTCGGGGTCCTTGGCGTGGGCCGGGAGCGCGAGGGCGCACGCTGCGGCGAGCGCGCAGGCGAGGCGTGTGGCGTGTGGCATGGGTGTCTCCTTCGTGGAGGGACGGCGCGAGGCGAGGCGTGGTCGTAGCGCGGGGGCGCGTGGGCCGCAAGGTGCGGAGCGCTACGGGAGGTGTTCGGGCGTCGGCAGGTCGAGCGGAACGACACGAAGGATCCGGATGCGCGTGTCGCCGTACATGCGGTCTGTCGTCAGCGTGAAGCCCTCGGGCAGCACGAGCTCGGGCTCGGTGTCATCGCCCTCGAGGACGACGCGGCCCTGCGGGTTCACGAGGCCGAGGCGCGCGAGCGAATCGAGCGTGCCCTGCGAGGCCTTCAAGGCGTAGGGCGGATCGCAGAGGACGAGGTCGAAGCGCTCGGGCCGCTGCGCGAGCTGTCCCAAGGCGCGGGCGACGTCGTCCTTGAGCACGGTGCAGCGGTCGGCGAGCTTCAAGGCCTGCAGGTTGTGCTCAAGGGCCGTCAGCGCTGCGCGATCGCGCTCGATGAGCGTGGCGTGGGTGGCGCCGCGAGAGAGCGCTTCGAGGGCCAAGGCGCCCGTGCCCGCGTACAGATCGAGCACGCGCAGCTCGTCGCAGCGCTGGCCCAAGAGGTCAAACAAGCTCTGGCGCACGCGATCGCTCGTGGGCCGCGTGGTGGTGCCCGGGGGAGCCTCGAGCGGACGTCCGCGATGGCTGCCGCCGACGATGCGCATCAGGGATCTCGCGCGCTCAAGCGTGCTCTTCCGCGTAGGTGGCGATGCGGGAGGCGATGCGCAGGCCGGTGCCCGCGGCGCCCGTGCGGGCGAACAGCTCGGCGGCCTCGTAGCAGCAGAGGGCCTCGAGCTTGTCCTGCGAGGGCGCGGGGAGCTCACGCAGCGCGCGGGCGTGCTTGGCGGTCGACTGATCGAGCGAGGCCTGGCGCTCGTCGGCCCAGTGGGTGAGCTTCCACCACAGATCGCGCGGGGCGGTGCGCTTGAGGCTGCGTAGGAACGGACCGGCGGCGACGAGCTCTTGCACGCCTGTCGTGCGCAGGGAGGGACCCAGCGCCTCGCGCTCACTGGACAGGGCGAACGAGCCGAGCTGATCCGCGAGCGGACGGCACTCGGCCTCGTGGCCGCTCACGCGCAGGCAGCTCGGGTTCACGCCGCGCGAACGCAGCTCGGCCGCCAGCTCGACGGCGAGCGCGGGCGACTCATTGGCGATGACGAGCTCCAGGCCCAGCTCCAGGCGGCACGCGCGCGCGGCCTGCAGGGCGCCGTCGCGGGCGCTGTGGAAGTCGTCCTTCACCAGCAGGGACACGCCGGTGAAGCCGGAGTCGACCTCGCGATCGATCCGCTCGCCCTCCGAGATCGGCGAGCCGGGCCGCGGCGGATCCTTGAGCAGCGCCATCGGGCCGAGGAAGCCCACCGCGTCGGCCACCTTGAGGGCGGCGTCGATG
>JAFEBC010000823.1 GCA_018266095.1 Deltaproteobacteria bacterium | reverse complement strand
TGGCGGTGAGCGGCGTGGTGGGGCAATTGCTGCTGTGGGGCGTGACGCTGGGCATCCGTGACCTGCCGGCGGTGGCGGCGGCGCAGAACCCGTTCATCGCGGCCATGACGGGCGCGCTCGGGGAGCGTCTGGGCAACGCGCTGGTGTGGATCGCGATGGCGGCGATGTGGTTCTGCGGGCTCTCGTCGGTGACCTCGAACTCGCGCATGTTGTTCGCGTTCGCCCGCGACGGCGGGCTGCCGTTCTCGACGCGGCTGGCGCGGGTGTCCAAGCGGTTCCAGAGCCCGCACGTGGCGGTGTGGGTGTCGGCGGCGGCGGCGCTGGTGCTGGCGGTGTCGGCGAGCGCGTACACGGTGGTGACGGCGCTCTCGACGCTGGCGCTGTACGCGAGCTACGGGTTGCCGATCCTGCTGGGGATGCTGGCGCGCCGGCGGGGCGCCTGGAGCGTGCGCGGGCCGTGGGATCTCGGGCGCCACTCGGCGTGGGTGAACGGGGTGGCGCTGGCGTGGATCGCCTTCGCGTGTGTCCTGTTCGTGGTGCCGCCGAACCAGTCGGTGGCGATCTCGTTCGCGGTGTGCCTCGCGCTGGTGGCGGTGCTGTGGTTCGGGTGGATGCGCCAGCACTTCCGCGGGCCGACGGTGGGCCTGGACGCGCAGGGGCGCGTGGTGCCGATCGCGGCGCGGCCGCTCGGCTAGCCGCCGGACAGCTTGTCGCGCAGGTACTTGAGCGTGGCGGCGCCCAGGCCGTGGGGATCGGAGTCGGTCGCGCAGGACGCGCTCCAGGAGTCGTGCTCGCCCTCCACGGCGATGATGGTGGTGCCCTGGACGCGCAGGGCAGCGATGCGCTTGCCCTTCTCCCTCTGGAGCTGCTCCCCGGGCTTGAGGAAGCGCATCGCCACGGTGTCGAAGAAGACCTTGGCGCTCGGGAGGTTCGCCTCCAGCTCGACCTCGCCGGGGAGCGACGGGCGGGCGCGGCCGGGCGCGACGTAGAGCTCGATCACGTCGGGGCCCATGCGCCACACGGGATCGATGTCCCAGCGGGCGCGCACGGCGGGGAGCGGCTTCATCGAGTCCCAGAGCTTGTCGTCCTTGGGCTCGAGCACGAAGGCGCCCAGGTCGGTCTCGATGAAGGCCGCGTACAGCGTGGCCGGGCCCCGCCGCCAGCCGAGCTCGGGGGCGTCCTTGCCCTTGGCGTCATCGACGAGGCGCCCCTCGAGGCCGAGCGCGTTCGTCACGTCGCGCAGCGTCAGGGTGCGCGACTTCGCCGTGAAGGGCGCGCCCGAGAGCAGGAGCTGACCTGGATAGTGCTTGATGCCCAGGAGCGAGTTTGTGCGCGTGAAGAGCGTGAGGCGCACCACCTTGCCGCCGCTGAGGGCGGCCTCGAGGCCCAGCAGAGGCCAGCTCCAGACGGTGGCGTCGTTGCGGCGCGGTTCGCCCAGGACCTTGATCACCGCGGCCGGGTCGGCGGGGAGGCCGAGGCCGAACCAGCTCTCCTGCGCGAGGTCGGCGATGAGGTCGAGCCGCGGCGCCATACCCTCGCGCGCGGCGGCCTCGGCGAGCTTCTTCTGCGTGTCCGTGTCGAGCGCGGCGCCGGCCTGGGTGGAGGTCGGCGCAGTCCCCTCGGGAGACGGAGCTTCGCTCTTGGGGCACGCTGACAGCATCGCCAACAGGCCCAGCATCCAGGGTCGCGAGGGTCGGGTCATCGGGGCGGCAGGTTGAACCAGAACCTCCCGAATCGCCAGGGGTTTCGAGTCCGACTTGACAGCATGACAGCAATCATTATGATTACTGTCATGAACACGGCGGCTCAAAGCTGGACGCTCGAGGAGCTCTCGCAGGAGGTCGAGCGGATGTTGCGCGCGGCGGGCCTCTTGGGAGCCCAGGCCGATGCGCGGGTGTCGGCGGCGCCGGATGCGCGGACCGTCCGCTACTACACGACGCTCGGCCTGCTCGACCGGCCGGCGCTCGATGGGCGCAGCGCGCGGTACGGGCAGAAGCACCTCTTGCAGCTCGTGGCCATCAAGGCGCTGCAGGCCGAGGGGCTGCCGCTGTCGGACATCCAGTCGCGGCTGTACGGGCGCGGCGAAGGCGAGCTCAAGCAGCTCGCGGACCTCCTGGTGGCGAAGGCGCGGGAGATCGAACCGCCCGCTCCGTCGTTGCGCACCGTGACCGAGATCGTGCTGGCACCAGGGATGAAGCTCGTCGTCGAGGATGGCTGGGAAGTGAGCGAGCCCGGCTTTGTGGAGCAGCAGTTCCGTGCGGCGCTCGCCGCCATCGTGAAGGCCCGCATCGGGCCGGGAGGAAAGTAAATGACCGCCACCGCCGCAGTGCAGATTCCGATGGTCGACGTGAAGGAGCAGAAGCGTGGAGTGGGCGTGCTCGAGCTCTTGGGGCCGAAGGGGCGCGTGGAGCTTCCGCTCGCGGGGGTCGCCATCGAGGCGAAGGTGTCGTCGTTCGTCGCGGAGGTGACGGTGCGGCAGACGTTCAAGAACCCGCACACGGAGGCGCTGGAGGCCGAGTACGTGTTCCCGCTCGCGGGCGGGTGCGCGGTGGGGCGCTTCGAGCTGCGCGTGGCGGGCCGCGTGGTGGTGGGCAAGGTGGAGGAGCGCGGCGAGGCGCGGCGGCAGTACCAGGAGGCGTTGGCGCAAGGAAAGCGGGCGGCGATCCTGGAGCAGGAGCGCAGCAATGTGTTCACGGTGAAGGTGGGCAACCTGCCGCCGGGCGAGGAGGCGCAGGTGCTGCTCACGTACTCGGAGCGGCTGGCGTTCTTCGAGGACGGCGCGTCGGAGCTGCGGCTGCCCTTGGTGGTGGCGCCGCGGTACGTGGGCGGGCAGGAGCTGGAGCGCGAGCAGAGCGGGAGCGGCGTGGTCGGGGATTCGACCACGGTGCCGGATGCGTCGCGCCTGTCGCCGCCGCGGCTCGCGCCCGGGTTCGACGCGAAGGTGGGTCTCGCCATCGACGTGTCGCTGCTCTTGGACAAGGGCGGCGCGGGCTTTGCCGACCTGTCGTGCTCGCAGCACGCGACGCGCACCGGGATGACGCCGGAGGCCGTGCGGGTGTCGCTGTCGCGCGTGGAGAAGCTCGATCGCGACTTCGTGTTGCGCTGGCGCATGGGCGGCGCGGCGATCACGTCGGGGATGCAGGTGTTCCAGCCGGCCGAGGGGCCTGCGTACGGCCTCGTGACGCTGGTGCCGCCGCGGCGTGAGGGCTTCCTCGGCCTCGCGCGGCGCGTGGTGTTCGTGGTCGACCGCTCGGGGTCGATGGAGGGCGTGAAGATGACCTCAGCGTCGCGGGCGTGTGCCCTGCTCTTGCGCACGCTGGGGCCGCGCGATGCGTTCGCGGTGCAGGCGTTCGACAACGTGGCCGACTGGATGGAGGGCGGGAAGTTCCTGCAGGCCGATGAGGCGGGCATCGAGAAGGGCGAGGCGTTCCTGCGCGGCATCGGGGCGCGCGGCGGCACCGAGCTCGACCTGGCGATGCGTGAGGCCATCGACGCGTTCAAGAAGGATGAGCGCAAGGAGGCCGGGCTGCCCATCGTGGTGCTGCTGACGGACGGGCAGATCGGCGATGAGGCGAGCGTGCTCAAGCGGCTGCAGAAGTCCTTGGGCGAGGTGCGCGTGTTCACGGTGGGCATCGACACGGCGGTGAACGATGGGTTCCTGAAGCGGCTGTCGGCCATCGGCGGCGGGACGGCGACGTTCGTGGAGCCTGGGTCGGCGCTGGAGGAGGCGCTGCGGAATGTCGGCCGTGAGATCGGCGCGCCGCTGGTGACGGACTTGAAGCTCGTGGATGAGGGCAGCGGGCTCGATCCGCTCAGCCTCGCGCCCATGACCGTGCCGGACCTGTTCGAGGGCCGCTGCGCGAGCGTGTTAGTGCGGTTGAAGAACGCGGGCGGGCGCATCACCGTGACGGGCAAGCACGTCGACGGCTCGAAGTTCAAGCAGACCATCGAGGCGCAGGCGATGCCGCTTCCGGCGCTGGCGCAGCTCTGGGCCAAGGGCCGCGTGACCGACCTCGAGGACCGCTTCCGCATGGCGAACTCGGGAGCCATGGACGTGCCGCCGGACCAGCTCAAGGCGGAGATCGTGTCGATCGCGTGCGCGCACTCGATCCTGACGCGGTTCACGGCGTTCATCGCGGTGGACCAGGAGATCGTGAACCCGGGCGGCCAGGGGCGGATGGTGGTGCAGCCGGTGGAGATGCCCGCGGATTGGGAGCTGCAGAAGGAGGGCGGGATCGCGGGTCCGCCGCAGGTGCAGCCGATGATCGCGCAGGCCGGGCTGCCGGGAGGGATGCCGCTGATGCGGTCGATGGCGGCGCGGGCGGCGCCGGCGCCGATGGCGCTGGGTGGCGCGGGCTCGGGCGGGATGGCGAAGGCGTCGTTCGAGGAGGTGGAGATGGATGCGGCGGAGTCGGCCGCGGACCTGATGATGCCCGCGTCGTCCGTCGCAGCGCCCCCGCCGCCGCCCATGACGCCGGCCCCGAGCCCGGTGGCGGCCTCGCCCAAGAAGGCCAAGGGCGGGCTGATGAACAAGGTCGCGAGCGTGTTCGGCGGTGGAGGCCGGCGCGAGCGCAGCGACGACGCCAAGAAGGCCGACAAGTCCGGCTCGACGGCGAGCGCGAAGGAGACCGCGGCGGTGCACAAGGCCATCACGGAGCTCGAGGCCGCGCTGAAGGCCGCCCAGGCTGACCTCGCGAACGGCAAGGTGCCGGCCGCAGGCGCCCTGGCCGGCGCACGAGGAGCCCTGATGTCCCTGCTCGCGAGCTACGCCGACGCAGCGCGGATGCCGCTGTTGCAGAAGTTCCTGCGCACCGCCGCCGCCGAGCTCGTCGCCGCCCTGTCTTCCGGCGCCGACGCCAGGTCGCTCACCGCGCTCTTCTCGCGCCACGCCGCAGCCTTCGCGGCCGCGAAGAGCGAGGCCATGAGCGGCGCCCCCGCGGACACCGGCAAGGAGCCGTGGGAGGCCAAGATCTAGCGAGCGCGCAACTCGCAGCACGACGCGACCAGCTCATGAGCGGCGGTGGGGCCAAGGCGAGCCTCACCGCCGCGTTCTTTTTCCTGATCACCCACAGTCCCGTGACGAGGCTGCCGTTCCCCCGATTCCCCAAGAGCGCCCTCCCCGTGGCGTGGGAACTCC
>JAFEBC010000822.1 GCA_018266095.1 Deltaproteobacteria bacterium | reverse complement strand
CGCACCACCATGAGCGGCGTCGTCGGCCCCACCGAGGGCGCGTGCGTCGAGTGCGTGAAGAACAGCGACTGCTCGTGCCTCGTGCAGGGCCAGCCCAACTCGGGCGCGTGCGCGGGCAACCCCAAGGTCGGCAGCTTGAACGGCGCGCGCTGCGTGAGCGACGCCTGCGTGGCCGGCTGCGACACCGACAACGACTGCCCCGCGAACCACCTCTGCTCGCTCTCGGGTGCCACCGCGCACACCTGCGTCGAGTGCACCTGCGCGGGCAAGACCATCAATGACACCATCAACGGCTCGGCCGGCTGGTGCGACGATCCCACCGGCTCCCAGGCGATCGGTGGCTGCGGCGTCAACGGCTCGACGGGCGCGCAGATGGTGTGCGACGCGTTCCAGCTCAAGTGCCGCGCCAAGCGCCAGGACGAGTCGTGCCTCTCGTCGAACGAGTGCGGCGACACGCACGATCCAGGCGTCGGCCAGTGCAACCCGGTGCCGGCGCGGTGCATCTTCCAGACGAACGGGAGCACCAACAAGAAGTGCTCGGCGGCGGGCAACACGGGCCGCTGCGGCATCGCCTGCAACGACCCGTCGACGAACCAGTGCCTGCCGGATCCGCAGTACTGCCCGAGCGGCAGCCACTGCAAAGCTTCGCAGGATGGCCAGGCGCACTCGGGCTCGTACTGCGTGTCGGACCTCTGCACGTTCTGACGCTCATGCGATCCCACGCGCGCGCGCTCACCGTCGCCTCACTCGCGGCCATCTCCCTGGCCGTCCCGTTTGCCTGCCGTGAGGCCCAGGACTCCATCCGGCCCGACTCGCAGGTGATCCCGGCGCCGGATCCGAACGCGGGTCCGCACGACGTGCCGCCAGCGGCGGAGCGTGCTGCCCTGGGGAGCTCGCACGTGGGCTCGGGGCCGCCGCCGAAGGACACGAGCCCGCAGGCGCTGCAGAGCGAGGCGGACGCGAAGCTGGCGGTGAACGCGGCCATCGCGGATGGAAAGGCGCACGCGAATCACGCCGACGCCGGTGTGCCGATGGCAGATGCGGGCACGCCGGGGCCCGCGGGCAAGCCGTCGGGTGCGGCGGAGGCACCGGGTGCCTCGGGTGCGGTGGCTGGATCGCACACCATCGAGGGCGATCACGCCACGCTCGTCTTCGCGGCCTCGACGGCGGGTCAGGTCGTGCCCTGCGGCTGTTCGCCGGACATGCGCGGCGGCCTGCCTCGCGCCGCCGGGTTGCTGGCTCAATGGCGCGCGGAGGATCCCACGCTGGCCTTCATCGACGCCGGCGACCTCTTGTTCGCGGGCGACAAGGCGCCCTCGGGCTCGCTCGCGGCGCAGGCTGAGCTGAAGGCGCGGGCGCTGGCCAAGGGCGCAGAGCTGCTCTCGGCGCAGGCGCGCATCGTGGGCGCGCGCGATCTGGCCATGGGCGAGGGCTTCGCCACCGAGACCGCGGGCAAGGTGCCGCTGCTCGACGCGGGCCAGCCGTTCCAGGGCTCGCGCGCGTCCATCCTGCTGCACGTGGGCAAGGCGCAGGTGCCGGTGGGCGTGTTCGCGGCGGGCCTCTCGGCTGACTCCGCGGCGACCATCTCTGCGCGCGCGGCGCAGCTCAAGAAGGACGGCGCACGCATCGTGGTCCTCGTGCTGCACCCGCGCGGCGATCGCGCGGTCACGGCAGCGCAGACGCTCCTGCCCGCGGCCCGCGCGGCCGGCGTCGATCTGGTGATCCTCGGCCGCCGCGACGATCCCGCGCTCGATCCCGACATGGCCGAGTCGGGCACGCCGCCGATGCTGCGCATGGAGGGCCACGGGCAGACGCTCCTGCGCGTCGATCTCACGCTGCCCAAGTCGCCCACCGCGCCGCTCTTCCTCTCGCGCGGCGCGGCCGGACGCACCGAGGACGCGGACGCGCTGGGCATGCGCATCGGCTTGATGAAGGAGCGCCTCGCGGGCGCGCCGGACGCGATGAAGCCGATGCTGCAGCAGAAGATCGACGAGCTGCTCGCGCGGCAGAAGCAGACGCTCTCGGCACCCGAGGAGATCCCCGCGGGCGCGCCGCTGGCCGAGGCCCGCTTCGTGAAGCTGACCCAGGAGATCCCCGACGACCCGGAGGCCAAGGCGCTGGTGGCCGGCCTCGACGCGCAGGTCGCCGCGCGCAACCTCGAGCTGGCCAAGAAGGAGCCCGAGGCCTGCCCCGCGCCCAAGAAGGGCGAGGAGTTCTTCATCGGCGTCTCGCAGCCCGTGGCCAAGAAGGGCCAGGCCTGCGCCACCTGCCACCAGACCGAAGCGGCCTTCTGGGTGCGCACGCCGCACGCGAGCGCGTACCAGGTGCTGGTGGACGCCAAGAAGCAGTTCTCGCTCGACTGCATCCGCTGCCACGTGACCGGCTGGCAGCAGCCCGGCGGCGTGTGCCGCATTGACAAGACCGCGGTGGGCGGCCCGGGCCTCGACGACAAGGGCGCGATCGCCACGCACGATTCGAGCGGGCTCCACGGCGTGGGCCGGCAGGACGTGCAGTGCGAGATGTGCCACGCGATGTCGTCCACGCACGCGCTCACGCGCGCCAACAAGGACGAGGAGGTCCCCGAGAGCACCTGCGTGCGCTGCCACGAGGCCGAGAACTCGCCGCACTTCGACTACCGGAAGTACCGCAAGTGGATCATCGGCCCCGGACACGGCCGCCCGCTGCCCAAGGGCGAGACGCCGCGCAGCCTGGGCGAGATCGCCGCGGGGAACCTGGACGGGCCCAACGCCGAGCTCAAGAGGGCACACGGAGGCGCGGGCAAGTGAGCCTGTTCGTGCGCCTGCAGCGCTTGGTGAAGAGCGCGGTGCCCGACCTGCGCATGGACATCATGCACACCATCGCGCACCGGGCGCTCATCGCGCGCGGGGCCGAGGCGTGGACGAGCAGGCTCGCGGGGCACGTGGTGCAGCGCTACGCGATGCCGGGCACGGGCTCGGGGCCGCCGGTGCTCTTGCTGCACGGGCTCAACGCGTCCGTGGGCACGATGGCGCCGCTCGTGCCGTTCCTGGCGCGCGTGAGCAAGCGCGTGGCCGTGTTCGACCTGCCCGCGCACGGCCGCTCGCAGGCGCCGGACGGGCCGCCGCTCAGCCTCATCGAGTACGGCGAGATCGCGCGCGAGGCCGCCGAGGAGCTCGCGCACGAGACGGGCGACCAGATCGTGCTGGTGGGCAACTCGCTCGGCGGCGCGCTGGCGCTCTATGTGGCGCAGAAGATCCCCGAGCGCATCGCCGGCCTCGTGGGCCTCAACCCCGCGGGCGCGCCGGCCACCGAGCCCGCGGTCGCCAAGCTGCCCAAGGAGTTCGCCAGCGAGGCCGAGGGCGCCGACAAGATGGCGCGGCTGCTCTTCAACAAGGCGCCGCTCGCGTACTGGCTCATCGGGCGCGACGTGGCGCGCGGGTGGTCGACGCCGCCGGTGCAGAAGCTCCTCGACGACGCGCGCGCGGGCACGCTGGCGGCGCAGGTGTCGCCGATGCTCGCGGGCGTGAAGGCGCGCACGCTCATCCTCTGGGGCGCCGAGGATTCGATGCTGCCGTACGCGTCGGCGGACGAGTTCCGCAGGCTCATCGCCAACGTGCAGGTCGAGATCGTGCCCGACGCGGGCCACGTGCTGCAGCTCGAATTGCCGCTGTGGACCGGCAAGCGCGTGGCGCGGTTCGTGCGCGAGCTGTAGCCGCCGGACGCGGGCCGCTCAAGGATCGCGCGCCGGTGCCGAAGGAGCCCTCGATCCTGCGCGTGGAGATGTGCGTGAGCCGGGCCGCACTCCTGCGCAGACGATCATGTGCGCCGATGTCGGGAAAGTCTTTTGACACGTCGTGCTGTGGCCTCTAGTGTCACGAGGTTGGTCGCATCTGTGGAGGCCGTTGCCGTTGCTGAAGCTGACGAAGTCCCTGAGCATCGCGGTCGCCTCGCTGGCCCTGGGCCTGACGCCCGCGCGCGCCGACGAGGTCGAAAAATCTCCCGAAACGGCGAGCACTTCGACGCCTTCCGCCGCCGAGGCCGCGCCCGACGCGACGCCCGAGCCGGCGCCTGCACAGCCGCGCAGTGACGAGGCCGCGCCTGCCGCCGAGGCCGAGTCCGGGGCGCTCGGCTCGTCGACCTCGCCGGACGACACGGAGCTCCAGGAGAACGTGGCCCAGGGCGCCGCCGAGCTCGAGGCGCTGCGCAAGGCCGAGGAGAAGGCCGGTCTCTTGCCCTCGCTGCCGGGACAGGGTCCGCTCGATGGCCTGACCACGGGCGTCTCGAGCTGGAACCCGCTCGCGCGCGATCTGCAGTCCGCGCAGGGCCGCTCGCTGGCCGGCACGCCGCTCGCCGATCCGCTGCCCGCCGAGGGCGCCACCATCGCGCTCGCCGAGCTCTCGGGCATCTCGCCTGAAGAGCTGCGCGCCAAGTACGACATCCCCGTCGAGCTGAACGCGCAGGTGGTGGCCTACATCCGCTTCTTCCAGACCGACGCGCGGCCGCACTTCGAGAAGTGGCTGGCGCGGTCGTCGCGCTGGTCGCCGGGCATGCGCGCCATCCTGGAGAAGGAGGGCGTGCCGCTCGACCTCGTCTACCTCTCGATGATCGAGAGCGGCTTCAATCCGTACGCGTACTCGCCGGCCAAGGCGTCGGGCCTCTGGCAGTTCGTGGTGGGCACGTCGCGCCGCTACGGGCTGCTCACGGACTTCTGGGTGGACGAGCGCCGCGATCCGCTCAAGGCCACGCTCGCCGCCGCGCACTATCTGGCGGACCTGAAGGAGCGCTTCCACGGCGACTGGTACCTCGCGTGGGCCGGGTACAACGCGGGCGAGGGCAAGATCGAGAAGGCGATCAAGCGCGAGTCCACGGTGGACTTCTGGCGCATGAGCGCGCGCGGCCACACGCTGCGGGCCGAGACCAAGCACTACGTGCCCAAGCTCATCGCGGCGGCGCTCATCGCCAAGCACCCCGAGCGCTTCGGCTTCAAGGTCGACTACGAGCCCGTGTTCACCTACGAGGAGGCGGTGGTCTCGGAGGCGACGGACCTGCGCGCGCTGGCCAAGGCCGCGGGATCGACCATCGAGGAGCTGCGGCTGTACAACCCGAGCCTGCGCCGCTTCTGCACGCCGCCCGGACCGTACACGCTGCGGCTGCCGCCGGGCACCAAGGAGCGCTTCGAGCAGGCGCTGGCGGCGATGGACAAGAGCGAGCGGCTGTCGTTCGCGCAGCACAAGATCGAGCGCGGCGAGTCGCTGGCGAAGATCGCGAGGGCCTACGGCGTGACCGAGGCGCAGCTCCTCAAGACCAACGGGTTCAAGAGCTTCAAGCAGGCGCGCACGGGCACGGTGCTGGTGGTGCCGCTCTCGGCGAGCAAGGGCCTGGCGAAGGGCTCGGTGCTCGATAAGGGCACGCAGGTGCGCGAGATCCGCTCGTACACGGCGTCGCCGAGCGCGAACTACGAGAAGGTGCGCTCGGCGCATGACAAGGCGGTCGCCAGCGGGCGTCCGGATCCGGCGGACGAGGCGGAGAAGCGCGAGCAGGCGGCCCGTGCAGCGGCGGCCAAGGCTGCGGCTGAGCGGCGGGCGCGGATCGCGCTGCTGCCGAAGAGCCAGACGGGCGTGCAGGGCGGCGTGTACGTGGTGCAGCCGGGCGATTCCTTGTGGAGCATCGCGAACAAGGTCGGCGTGAGCGTGGATGAGCTCAAGCGCATCAACCGCATGAGCAAGCGGCAGGCTAGGGCGCTGCAGGTCGGGCAGGCCATCTCTGTGAAGGAGAGCTGAACTTCGCGGTCCCGGGGTGTAGCGTTCGTTCCGTCGCGGGATCCTTCGAATGGGACTCCGCGTTCCCGGGGCGAGGGGGAGGGCGCGCCTCATGGAGGCCAGCGGCACGACCGGCAGTCGCGTCCGCGACTGCTTGAGCTCCGTTCAACGCCTTGGTGTGCCGCGCGCTCAAATCGGCGCGTCCCTCCCCCTCTCCCCGGGCCCGCTTTGGGATCAATGGAAAGGGGCGCACTGGCGGCGTATTCACGGCCCGGGCCCGCTCGGCCTCTGCTCGCGGCGCGCTGGCCTGCCCGCGCCTGCGCTTGGTCCGGTTGGCAGTGCGACGATTGACGCTGCTTCAGCCCCAGACTAGGCGGGCGATGATCACGCTCGCGATGAGCCCGCTCGCGTCCGCGCACAAGCCGACGAAAAGGGCGTGCCGATACTTCACGATGTTGACGGCGCCGCAGTAGACGCTGAGCACGTAGAACGTGGTCTCGGTCGAGCCCTGGATCATCGAGCCCAGGCGGCCCGCGTATGAGTCGGGGCCCAAATTTGTATCAGCAAAGATCGAGCTGAGCATTCCGGTCGCGCCGGTGCCCGAGAAGGGGCGCACGAGGGCGACGGGGATGACTTCTGGTGGCAGTCCGAGGGGGCCGGTGATGGGGGAGAGCACGCGCGCGATGGCGTCCAGCGCGCCCACTCCGCGGAAGGCACCGACTGCTGCGAGCACGGCGACGAGGTACGGGATGATGCGGAGGGCGACGTTGAAGCCCTCCTTGGCGCCCTCGATGAAGGCCTCGTAGACCTTCACGCCGCGGGCGAAGCCGTAGACGGGGATGCCGACGATGAGGAGGGCGAGGATCCAGCCGGAGAGGTTCGAGAACACCTCGGCGGGGGCGG
>JAFEBC010000821.1 GCA_018266095.1 Deltaproteobacteria bacterium | reverse complement strand
CGTCGCAGACCGTGTCGTCGGGCGCGAGCACCACGGAGCACGTGCCGTCCGCGTGGTTGCACGCGCCGTCGAGGTGGCAGGCGTCCGCGGCGGCGCACGACACGCCCGCGCAGAGATCGGTGCCCGCGCAGACACCCGCCGTACACTTGTCGTTCACGGTGTTGGCGTTGCCGTCGTTGCAGCTCGCGCCATCGCTCACGTTGGCGAAGGTGCACGTGCCCGTCGCTGCCTGGCACACGCCGGTCTGATGGCAAGCCGCTGGCGCCGCGCAGGTCACGCCCACGCAGAGGTCGACGACCACGGTCCCGCCGCAGACGCCCGCGGTGCAGTGGTCGCCCGTGGTGTTCGCGTTCCCGTCGTCGCAGGCCGTGCCGTCGGGCTGGTTCGTGCTGCTGCATGTCCCCGTCGCGTGGTCGCAGGTGCCGGCCGCGTGGCACTGGTCCGCCGTGCACGTCACGCCCGCGCAGCGATCGACGCCCGCGCAGATCCCCGCCGTGCACACGTCATTGGTGGTGTTCGCGTCGTGATCGTCGCAGGCCGTGCCGTTGGTCGCGTTCGGGTTCGAGCAGACGCCGGTCGCGGAGTCGCACACGCCCGCCGTGTGGCAATCGTCGGCGGCCGCGCAGGTCACGCCCGCGCACAGGTCGACGACTGCCGTGCCCGTGCAGACGCCCGCGGTGCAGTGATCGTTCGAGGTGTTGGCGTCGTGGTCGTCGCAGGCCGTGCCGTCGGTGGCGTTCGGATTCGAGCAGACACCGGTCGGGTGATCGCAGACACCCGCGACGTGGCAGATGTCCTTGGCCGTGCAGGTCACGCCCACGCAGAGGTCGACGACGACCGTGCCTGCGCAGACGCCCGCGGTGCACTTGTCGTTGCTGGTGTTGGCGTTGTGGTCGTCGCAGGCCGTGCCGTCGGGTTGGGCCGGATTCGTGCACTTTCCGGTCGCGCCCTCGCAGACGCCCGCTTGATGACAGGCGTCCTGCGCGGTGCAGGTCACGTTCGCGCAGAGGTCGCGCGTCGTCCCACCGCAGGCCGCGAGCAGCACGGCGCCGAGAACGGCCACACATCGGGAGCAGCTGATCCGGCTCGACATAGGCTCCCCATTGCCCGTGGTTGGCTCGACACGGGCGGGTCAATAGAGGAGTGGCTCGGCGGAGGGAAAGATGTCGGAGGATCGGACTCTTTTGAGCACAAACGTCAAGGAGAAGGCCTGTCGTGGCGGGGACTTGATGCCGCTTGGGCCGTCGACGCGGCCGCTCGCCAGGGCACACCCGGAGCGCGCCAGCCATTCCCGTTTGACATCCTGAAACCATCAGGTATAGTAAACCACATGGTTCTAGATCACTCCCCCCGCCTGGACCTCGTCTTCCACGCCCTCGCCCACCCCGCGCGGCGCGCGATCATCCGCCAACTCACGGGCGGCGAGCGCAACCTGAGCGAGCTCGCCTCGCCGCTCAAGATGACCTTCCCGGCCGCGAGCAAGCACGTGCGCGTCCTGGAGGGCGCCAAGCTCGTGCGCCGCCGCATCGCGGGCCGCGAGCACCTCTGCCGGCTCGAGGCCGCGCCGCTCAAGGACGCCACGCTGTGGACCGAGCAGTTCCGCCAGTTCTGGGAGACGCGCTTCTCGGCCCTCGACGAGCTCCTCGAGGAGATGAAGCAGCAAGCAGAAGCGCCTCCGCGCAAGCCTTGAAATCGCCGCACCGACCGCCCTGTTCCAACTGAAGTTCACTCACAAGGACACACCATGAACGCCCCCGCCAAGCTGCCGGCCCTCCAGGTCTCGACGCCCACCGACACCACCATCGTGCTCCTCCGCTCCTTCAATGCGCCGCGCAAGCTGGTGTGGGAGGCGATGTTCACGCCCGACAAGATGCGCCGCTGGATGGTGCCGCCGCCGCAGTGGACGCAGTCGGTGTGCGAGTGCGACGCGCGGCTCGCGGGCGTGCTCAACATCGCGTGGAAGAGCGCGGAGGCCGACCCGGCGATGACGCTGCGGGGCGTGTTCACCGAGATCGTCCTGCACGAGCGCGCGGTGCACACCGAGGTGATGGCGCTCGGCAACGGGCAGATCGTGGGCTCGCAGGTGGAGCAGCACGAGTTCAGCGGGAGCGGGCCCACGACCACGCTGCGCATCACGCAGACGTACGTGTCGAAGGAGGCCCGCGACGGCGCGCTGGGCTCGGGCATGGATGAGGGCATGGAGGCCTGCTACGCGCTCCTCGACGGAGTGCTCGCGCAGGGCTGGTGAGGGCGACTATCCCAGCGGCCCTTCGCCCTTCAGGATCTTCGCGCGCGCCTTCTCGATGCGGGCCGCGCGCGTCTCCGGCTTCTTCGCGCTCCCGAAGTGATGCAGCCACCCGCGCTGGCGGCCCGGCGTCAGCGCGTGGAAGGCCTGCTTCAGCGCGGCGTCGGCGGCGAAGCGCTGCGTGAGCTCGGGCGGCACCTCGAAGTCGGCGGTCTCTTTGGGCGCGACGGAGAGCCCCGCGGCCTCGACGGCGATGGCCTCTTTGATGTACGCGCGCATGGTGGGCGCGAGCCGCTTGATCTCTGCGAGCGAGGTGACGCGGAGCTGCCGGCCCGATTGCACCTTCCCCGGCTGGCGCAAGAGGCGCTCGGGATCCTTCAGCAGCGCGCCCTTGAAGAACGCCAGCGTGCAGTACTCCTTGAAGGGGCCGAGGATGAGCACGTTCGCGTCTTCGCGCGTGTAGCAGGGCTGGCCCCACTTGAGGCACTCGGTCAGGCCGCTCGCGAGCGCGAGCTCGCGCAGCGCGGAGAGCTCGGGGCCCCAGGCCTTGGCGCGGGCGAGGAAGGCGTCGACCTTGGGATCGCGGTGCATCGGTCCTCCGTGAACACCTCATCGCCGACGGGCACCTGGAGCGCGCGTGCGACGGCTCTCCCGCACCCTACGAGATGCCCTGGAGAGCGCCAAGCCTCAGACGTGGCGGCGCGCAGGAGCTCGAAATCGGCGCTCCTCAGTGAACCACTTCACACGTCCTCCCCCGCGCGCCGGTTCATCCTCGTGCGCGCAAAGCACGCGCCCCTGACGGGCGGTGCCATCGAAGGGGAACCCATGATCGCCGGACTGGTCTCGACTGAGCGTCGCACGTTGCTGTTGGCCGCAGGTGCGTTGGTGGTGGCGTTGGGCTGCGGCACGGGGACGGAGGCGCAGCCGCACCTGGGCTCGGTGCGCATGGCGCTCACGGCGTCGAATGGCGCGACCACGTATCGTCTCTCGGGCGCGACGTTCGACATCTCCGGCGCGAAGTGGCTCTCGGTGACGCCGGACCGCAGCGACGCGATCTTCAAGGTGGAGCTGCCCGCGGGCGACTACACCATCGCGCTGCGTGACGGCTGGACCATGCAGACGTCGGTGGGCGGCGCCGCGTACACCAACGTCGACGCGGCGCTGGCGGGACCGGCCTCGCAGACGTTCTCGATCTTCGACCAGGAGATCACCACGGTGAAGTTCAGCTTCAAGGCGGGGCCGGACGTGTTCGCGTTCGGCGACGGCGAGCTGGAGCTGCAGATCGGCGTCAACGAGGGCAGCGATCCCACCGCGTGCAGCATCGCGCACCCGTCGTGCGGCGTCTCGACGGTGACGTGCGGGGGCCCGACCGCGACCTTCGGCAACACCTGCACGTTCGGCTCCGGGCCCGAGGGCACGACCATCACGTGCAACGGCGCCACCACCACCATCCCCAGCGGATTCGGCTCCACGCCGAGCGGGTACGCCATCACCGCGCGGCGCCTGGCCGACCTGCAGAGCCGGCTCGTCGCGTACTTCGCGGCGCACGGCAGCTTCCCGGTGGCCGCCGTCGCACCGACGCCCGCCGCCACGTGCTGCGCCGCTGGAGGCATCTCCCAATGCCCGGCCAACCCTGCCGCGTGGCACGGCATCGACGCGTGGGATGCGCTCGGCTTCTCCATCGATGTGGCGCACCCGTTCGTCTACTCGTACGTGGGCACCACGGGCGACAGCGCGCACATCGTGGCCGAGGGTGACCTCGACTGCGACGCGATCGCCATCGACTACACGCTCGACTGCACGGCGACGAACGGCGTCCCCTCGTGCACGATGACGCTGCCGACGCTGTGCTCGGCGGGCAGCGAGTACGAGTAAGCCGCGAGCCGCTCTCCGTTCTTTGACGCGGCGCACCGGGTCCACTTGCCCGATGTGCCGCGTCCGCTCGACCGATGTGGAACTTCGTCCCACACGCGCACCGTGAATCCCAGATCGCTCGGGAGGTCTCGGATGCGCGCTCGGCCCGTTCCGCTCTCCTCGACTTGGTTCTCCGTTCTGTGCGCGATGGCTGCGCTGGCTGGCTGCGGCGGCGAGGATGTGCCCGATCGCGAGCTCGCGTTCACCACGGACGAATCCGATCTCACCGCGTGTCCGGGCTCCTCCACGCTGCACGGCCTGGACGTGTCCGAGTGGCAGGGCAGCATCAACTGGACCAAGGCCGCCGCCGGGCACAGCTATGCGATCGCGCGCGTGAGCGACGGCACCTACGTCGACCCGGACTTCGCCTTCAATTGGCGCGAGATGAAGCGCGTGGGCCTCGTGCGCGGCGTGTACCAGTTCTTCCGGCCGCAGCACGACGCGGTGACGCAGGCCAAGCTGGTGCTCTCGCACACGGGTGCGCTGGGCGCGGGCGATCTGCCACCGGTGCTCGACATCGAGGTCACCGACGGCGCGTCGCCGGCGCAGATGCGCGCGGGGATCCTGGCGTGGGCCGAGTACATCGAGGCGCACTCGGGGAAGCGGCCCATCCTCTATGTCGGCAGCTACTTCTGGAACGACAACGTGAAGGGCGGCGCGGAGTTCACCAAGTATCCGCTCTGGCTGCCCGCGTACGGGCCGACGTGTCCGCTGCTGCCTTCGGCGTGGTCGCATTGGGCGATGCACCAGTACACGAGCACGGGGAGCGTGTCGGGCATCACCGGGCACGTCGACCTGGACCTCTTCGACGGCACGGTCGCGGACTTGAAGAAGCTCGCGGGTGAGCCGGTGTGCACGCCGCACTGCGACGGTTCGGTGATGGTGGACGCGCAGTGTGGCCGCGGCGATTGCGGCGCGTATGGCGCGCGCTGCGTCGATGATTCGCTCGGGCTGCGGTGCGTGTTCGCGGCGTGTCCCAACAAGGGGCCGGCAGACGTCTGCCTCTCGTCGTCGGAGATCGCGCACTGCGACAACGGGGCGATCACCAAGGGCGACTGCGGAGCGTACGGCGCGTTCTGTTCGACCGCGGGGCGCAGCGCGCAGGCGGCGCATTGCGTGTCGTCCCTGTGCGTGTCGTCGGCGACGGAGGTGCCCAAGGCCCACGACACGTGCACGACGGGCGGCGCGGACGTGCTCGAGTGCGACGCGAACGGCGCGCCCAAGGAGGTCGCGTGCACGAGCGGAGAGCAGTGCTCGGAGATCGGCGACGCGCACTGCGGCGCGAAGGTGTGCCCGGCGAGCGGCGAGGTGGACGTGTGCGAGGGCGACGCGCTGGTGCACTGCAAGGCGGGGAGCGCGCGGACCTCCAGCGATTGCGCGGCGAGCGGGCGCGTGTGCACGGGCAGCGCGGGACACGCGGCGTGCACGATCGTCGTGGGCGCGGACGCTGGCACGGGCGGCGCCGATGGCGGGCACGACGCGGGCGCAGGGGATGCGGGCGCAGGGGGCGCGGGCGGCGGGCATGATGCGGGCACAGCGGATGCGGGTGTCGCGGACGCGGGTGCGGGCGATGGCGGGCACACCGGGGATGCAGGCAGCCCGACCGACGCGGGACAACACGTCGATGCAGGCGCCGCAGCGGCCGATGTCGATGGCGGAGAGATCACGTTCGATCCGCCCTCGGCGAGCTGCGCGCAGGCAGGCGGGGCGAGCTGGATGGCGCTGGCCGCGCTGGCCTTCGTGCCGCTGAGCACTCGACGGAGGCGCTCGCGCCGCGCGAAGGTCGCGGTCGTGTGAAGCCGGCCCGCGGCGGTCTATGCTCCGCGGATGCGATCCAATCGAGTCCTCGTCTGCGGCCTCTCGCTGCTCCCGCTGCTGGCCTCTTGCGCGTCCACCAAGCCCGTGCCGGCCACCGCGTCGACGTCTGCGCCAGCGCCCGAGGCGCGCACCGTCAAGCGCAGCTTCATCGCCAGCGGCCAGCCGATCGGCTCGTCGGTCACCACCATCGCCGCCGACGGCACCATCACCAACGTGGTCGACATCCACGACAACGGCCGCGGTCCGCACGCCGATGTGACGCTGCGGCTCGCCGCGGATGGCACGCCGAGCTTCCTCGAGGCGCGCGGGCACACCGAGCTCAACGTGCCGGTCGACGAGCACTTCTCGCTCGAGGGCGGGCGCGGCGTGTGGAAGAGCCTGGAGGAGCACGGCGAACAGGCGCTGAGCGGGCCGGCGTTCTTCTATTCGAACACGGCGGCCGACGTGGATTGGCTGCTGCTCGCCGCGCTGCAGAAGAACGGCGGCGCGCTGCAGCTCTTGCCGGGCGGCGTCGCGCGGCTCGAGAAGGTGGGCGACGCGACGGTGCCGCTCGCGGGTCACGACACGCACCTCGTCGCGTACGCCATCACCGGGCTCTTCTTCGCGCCGCTGTATGTGTGGGCACGCGAGGACGGCACCTTCTTCGCCGAGGTGCAGCCGGGGTTCTGGTTCGGCGAGGAGGGCGCGGAGAGCGCGCTCGACACGCTGGTGAAGCGCCAGGAGGAGCTGCGTCACGCGCGCGATCTGGCCGTGGCCACGAGGCTCGCCAGGCACGCGCCGGCAGCCGGGTTCGCGCTCACGCACGCGCGTGTCCTCGACGTGGAGAAAGGTGAGTGGCTGGCGGATCAGACGGTGCTGGTCGCGGGTGACACCATCCGCGCGGTCGGGCCGTCGGCGTCGGTGAAGGTGCCCGGGGGCGCCGAAGTGATCGACCTCGCCGGAAAGGCGCTCTTGCCGGGCCTCTGGGACATGCACGCGCACCTGCAGCCGACGGATGGGCCGCTGAACATCGCCTCGGGCGTGACCACGGCGCGCGACGTGGGCAACCGCTCCGACCAACTCGACGACTTGAAGCAGCACTTCGACGACGGCACCGCGATCGGCCCGCACGTCTACCGCGCCGGCTTCATCGAGGGCCGGGGCGCCGACGCAGCGCACAGCGAGATCACGGCGACGACTCCCGAGGAGGCCAAGACCGCGGTCGAGTTCTTCCACAAGCGCGGCTACGACATGATCAAGATCTACAACTCGATGAAGCCCGAGCTCGTGCCGCTGCTCGCGCAGGAAGCGCACGCGAAGGGCATGGGCGTGACGGGCCACATCCCGATGCACATGCTCGCGAACGAGGCGGTGCGCGCGGGCTACGACGGCATCGAGCACATCAACCAGCTCATGCTGAACTTCTTCGCCGATCACGACACCGAGACGCGCACGCCGCTGCGGTTCTCGCTCGTGGGCGAGAAGGCCGCGGGCTTCGACGCGCATTCGCCCAAGGCCAAGGAGTTCTACGCGCTCCTGCGCGAGCACCACACCGTGTTCGACCCGACCTACGTGACCTTCGAGCAGGTCTACGTGTTCGAGCAGGGCAAGGTGCCGGAGTCGTGGGCGGCGACGCTCAAGCGCATGCCGGTGCAGATCCAGCGCCAGTTCGTGACGGGCGGGCTCCCGCTCGACGGCGGCAAGAAGGAGCTCTACGCGCGCTCGTGGGAGGCGATGCTGCGGATGTCCAAGGTGCTCTCGGACGAAGGCGTGACGCTGGTGGCGGGGACGGACTTCACGGCGGGGCTCGCGCTGCACCGCGAGCTCGAGCTGTTCGTGCAAGGCGGGCTCACGCCGCTCCAGGCGCTTCGCGCGGCGACGATCACGCCGGCCACGGCGATGAAGGCGTCGGCGAAGAGCGGGACGATCGCGGCGGGCAAGCTCGCTGACCTGGTGGTGATCGACGGCGATCCACTGGCGCGCATCGCGGACGTGCGGCGCACCGTGCTCACGCTGCGCGGGGGCGTGATGTACGCGAGCAAGGACGTGTACGAGACGGTGGGTGTGAGCGGGTGGTGAGCGGGCAGGCGGCCGGCCGCGCGCTGGGCGTGCTCGGCATCGACGCCGCGTGGACGTCCAAGAATGCGTCGGGCGTCGCGCTCGCTCTGCAGACGAAGCGCGGCTGGCGGCTCGCGCGGGTGGCCTCGTCGTACGCGGCGTTCCTGAGCGACGTCCCGGGCCTCGACGCCATCCGCGACACCTCGGGCGGCGAGCCTCCCGTGGACGCGCTCGTGGCGCGCTGCGTGGACTTGGGAGGGCCGGCGATCCCCTCGGTCGTCGCAGCGGACATCCCGCTCTCGCGCACGCCCATCACCGTGCGGCGCGCCTGCGACAACGCCATCAGCAGCCGGTTCGGAGGCCGCGGGATCTCGGCGCATTCACCCTCGGCCGATCGCCCGGGGCCGATCGCGGACCGGCTGCGCGCTGCATGGGAACAGGCTGGTGTGCGGCTCGCGACCTCGTCGACCGGCCCGGCTGCGCGAGGCTCGAAGGCCCGCGGGCACGCCAGCCCCGCGCTGCTCGAGGTCTATCCGCACACTGGCGTGCTCGCCCTGCGCCGCGCGGACTACCGCGTGCCCTACAAGGCCGCACGGGCGCGCAAGTACTGGCCCGATGACCCGCCCGACGTGCGCGTGCGCAAGCTCCTGCGCGAGTGGACGGCGATCGTGGCCGCGCTGGACGCCGACCTGCCGGGGACCGCTGCTGCGTTGGGGAGCCCGGCGGACCTCACGCCCGGAGAGCGCAAGGCCTACGAGGACGCGCTCGACGCCGTGGTCTGCTGCTGGATCGGGATGGCCTTCCTCGAAGGGCGCGCGGAGGCGATCGGCGACGCGGACAGCGCCATCTGGGTGCCACGCGCGGCGCTCGCGGCGGGCTGAGTGTATCCTCGCAGGTCCGTGACCTCGCAGGCCCTCGCGCCATGATCGCCGCCGTCCTGGCGCTGCTCGCCGTCGCCGCCGCCGACCCGCTCTCGCCGTACGAGCGCGCCACCATCGAGGCGGCCGTGGAGTCGCGCGGCGCCGAGATCGATCCCGCGCCCGCCGGCAAGCTCGTCGAGGGCATCGACACGGTGACG
>JAFEBC010000820.1 GCA_018266095.1 Deltaproteobacteria bacterium | reverse complement strand
GAGCTGTAGGTCAGGTAGCGCGCGCTGATCGACTCGGTGGTGGGCGCGCTGCCGCCGTTCAGGTACCAGGTGGCCGACATGCCGTGGAGCTGCTGCGTGTCGCCCACCTGCTTCTCGAAGGTCTCGGTGGCGATGGCCGCGTGCGCAGCGCCGAGCACGTTGGCTCCCAAGACCTCGTACTGCACGTCATCGACCCACACGCTGACGCCCGCGGCCGGCCCGGTGGCGAAGTGCACGAGGCCCTTCACGCCGGTGAGCTTGGACGCGAGGGGCAGCGGCACGACGTACTTGGTCCACGCGTCCGTGAGGGTCACCGCGTGCTGTTCGACGGACCAGGTGGTGTCGGCGGCCGCGTCGTTGCCGAAGCCGACGGTGTCGATGTTGATCGACGAGGTGCTGGCCTTGGCCCAGAAGGTGAGCGCGTCGTAACCGGACAGATCGCGCGCCGTCGCGGCCACGACCGCGCCGCCCGTGTAGTTGCTGCCGGGCAAATCGATTCGCAACGACGAGCTGCCCGAGTGCGCGGTGCTGCTGTCCACGGTGAGCGCGTTGGTGGCGCCGCTGAAGTCCGCGAAGCTCGTGCCGCTGGCGAAGTCGTCGCCGAAGATGACGAGCGGCTGCGCCGGCGTCGAGGTGCCCGCGGTCTGGTGGAAGTAGACGTTGTCCAGATACAGCGTGCCCGCGCCGGGCGTGGCGGTGATGATCATCTGCGCCAGGTGCTTGCGGTTCACGAGGCCCGCGTTCACGAACGCAGAGATGGGCAGGTCGTACGAGACCCAGGTGTTCTGCGCGAGCGCCGGCGTGCTCGAGCCGTCGATGGTGACCGAGCCTTCGGTGTCGGCGTTGGCGCCGCTGCCCTGGAACGCGCCGTCGTCGCCGAAGTCCACCAGCTTGATGGCGAGCGCGGTGGCGGTGGGCGTCCACACGTCGAGGTGGAACGTGTCGGCGTTGGTGAGATCGATGACGTGCGAGGTGACCTCGACGCCGAGGAAGTTGAGGTTCGTGTACTTCTTGACGTGGTCGGCGCCGATGGTCACGTCGGCGACGTCGGCCTGATCCCAGTCGGTCGACCAGCGATCGACGGGCACGTTGGTGTACGCGTCCGACAGGAGCGAGATGACGCTCGATGCGCTCGCGGTGGGACGCGCGGGCGCCGCGGTGGGCGCGGTGGCGGCGCCGACGTTGATGGTCATCTTGCCGACGGCGGCCACGTCGCCGAGCTGGGCGGTGATGTTGGTGGAGCCCGCGGCGAGCGCGGTGATGCGGCCCGCGGCGCTGACGCTGGCGACGCTGCTGGTGCTGGAGGTGAACGTGAAGTAGCTCGGCCCGATGCCTTCGGTGGTGTTGGCGCTGCCGCCGTTCAAGAACCAGGTGGCCGAGGTGCCGTCGACGTTGAACGCGTCGCCGACCTGCTTGGTGAGCGTCTCGGTGGCGATGGCCGGGTGCACCGCGCCGAGCACGCTGGCCCCCACGGTCTCGTACTGGATGTCGTCGAACCAGATGTTCACGCCCGCCGCCGGGCCGGTGGCGAAGTGGAACACGCCGCGCACGCTGGTGAGCTTGGAGGGCAAGGGCAGCGGCACGATGAACTTGGTCCACGCGGGCGTCAGCGGCACGGGCGCCCACTCCGCCTGGTAGGTCACGTCGCCGTTCGCGTCGTTGCCGAAGCCGACCTTGTCGATGGTGATGTCCGCGCTCGACTTGGCCCAGAAGGTGAGCGCGTCATACGTGTGCAGATCCTGCGGCGCACCCGCGACGATCGAGCCGCCGGTGTAGCCCGAGGCGGGCAGGGCGACCTTGAGCGAGGCCGTCCCCGAGTGCGCCTGATCGGTGTCGAGCGAGAGCGCGTTGGTGGCGCCGCCGAAGTCCGCGAAGGAGAAGCCGCTGGCGTAGTCGTCGGTGAAGATGGGCAGCGTGTCGCCGGGCGGGGGCGTGATCACGTCGCCGGTGTGGAAGTAGACGTTGTCCACATACACGGTGCCGCCCGACGACGAGAACACGAGCTGCGCCAGGTGCTGCTTGTGCGCGAGGCCCGCCGCGGCCACGTTGCTGAGCGGGATGTCCAGGCCGACCCAGGCGTCCTGCGCGTGATTCGCGCCGCCGAAGGTGTTGATGATCTCGCCCTCGGAGTCGTCGCCGCCGCCGAACACGCCGTCGGCGCCGAAGTCGACGAGCTTGATCTTGAGCTGCGTGGCGTCGTGCGTCCAGACGTCGGCGTGGAAGTACGTCATGTTGGTGGCGTCGATGACGTGCGAGGTGAACTCGACGCCGTTGAAGCCGCCGCTGCTGCCGTACGCGTACTTCTTGACCGTGTCGCCCGCGATGGTGGTGTCGGTGAAGGTGACGCCTTGGCTCCAGGTCGTGTTCCAGGTGTCGACGGTGACGTTGGTGTACGCCTTCGACAAGAGCGAGATGACGTTGGCCGCGTCGAGCGTGGGCGCGTCAGGCGCCGTGGTGGGTGAGCTGCCTGCGCTGACGGTGACGGACACGGTGCCTGTGGCCGCGGTGCTGCCGAGCGCGGCGGTGATCTGCGTGGTGCCGTTGGCGAGCACGCTGACGGTGCCGCTGGCGTTGACGGTGGCCACGGCCGGATTCGACGAGGTGAAGGTGAAGTACGCGGGCGAGGGCGCGATCGCCTGCGCGGTGCCGTTGATGGGGAACGAGAGGCCCACGCCGAGCGTGAACGTATCGCCGACGGCCTTGTTCAACGTCTGGCTCACGAGGGTCGGCTGCGGCGCGCCGAGCACGCTCGAGTCGAGCGTCTCGTACTGCACGTCGTCGAGCCACACGTCGAGCGCGCCGACCGCGGAGCCGATGGCGTAGAAGAACGCGCCGCCCTCGCTGGTGAGCTTGGAGGGCAGGGGCAGGGGCAACACGTACTTCTGCCAGTCCGTGGTGAGCGCGAGGCCGTCGAGCTCGGTGGCGTAGGTGGTGGTGTTCGAGTCGTTGCCCATGCCCACCTTGTCGATGGTCTTGGCGGCGCTGCCCTTGGCCCAGAACGTGACGGCGTTGAAGTGGCTCATGTTCGCCGCGGGCGCGACCTTGAACGCGCCGCCGGTGTAGCCCGTGCCGGGCACGCTGATCTTGAGCGCGCTGGTGCCGCTGTGGTGCTGCGTGGTGTCGATGGTGGGCGGGTTCGACGAGCCGCCGAAGGGATTGAAGGTGATGCCCTGGCCGTAGTTGTCGTCGAAGACCACGAGTGCATCGAGCGGGTTGTTGCTCTGCACGGTGACGGTGGCGGTGCCGCTCTTGCCGAGCGCGGTGGCGGTGATGGTGGCGGTGCCGGCGGCGACCGCGGTGACCACGCCGGAGTCGCTGACGGTGGCGATGGCGGGCGCCGACGAGTTGAACGTGGCGCTGCTGGTGACCGTCCTGGTGGTGGTGTCCGAATAGGTGGCGACGACTGTGAGCTGCGAGGTGCCCCCGACCGCGAGGGTCGGGTTCGGGCTCACGCTGATGCTGGTGAGCGTGACCTCGTTCGAGGGCGTGCTGTGGCAGGCCGCGACGGAGAGCGCGAGGGCCACAGTGAGGAGGAGGCGGGAGCCGGGCGACGAGCGGTTCATGGTGGGCCTCGCGTGCGCAGCGCGGTGGGAATCTTTGTTTGTTCGCCGAACAAACTAATGAGTGAGCTGAGAGGTGTCAAGGGGGCAAAAGGTGACGCGGGGCGCCATCCTGTGACGGGGCGCGAACGCCAACGCGAACGCCAACGCCAACGCCAACGCCAACGCCAACGCCAACGCCAACGCCAACGCCAACGCCAACGCCAACGCCAACGCCAACGCCAACGCCAACGCCAACGCCAACG
>JAFEBC010000081.1 GCA_018266095.1 Deltaproteobacteria bacterium | reverse complement strand
GTCGAGCTGCGGCTTGTCCGGCGGGATGTCCACGCCCTCGTCGATGATGGCGAACGCGCCCACGAACGTCGACTTCCACAGGCGCAGCACCGTCGCCAGCACGTCGCCGCAGCTCGTGGTCGGCACCTTGCCCGCGTCCTTCTCGGCCTTGGAGTCCTTGCCCTTCTGCACGGTCCAGCCCGCCATGGCCATGATGTCCTGCTCCTTGGTGGGCTTGCCGCCGTCCTTGCGCGGCTCGAGCAGCGAGCTGGGGAACCAGAAGTCGAGGATCTCGATCATGTCCGCGCGGTCCTTCGACAGCGGCATGAGCACCAGCGGCACGTCCTTGCGCGTGAGCTCCTTGCCGTCCGCGCCCAGCACCACGACCGACAGCGTGTGCTCCTCGTCCGCGGTGGCGTCGCTCTTGATGGTGACCATCTGGTCGCCCGCCGCGCTGCGCGCCTTCTTGTCGAACACGGCGTCGCTGGTGTCGCCCGTCTTGGATTCGGTGATCTGGATCTTCCCCACCGCCGAGAGATCGGTCGGCGAATCCACGCTCCAGGTGAACCGCACCTTGCGGTTGGCGCGGATCATCGGCTTGCCGTCCTTCTTGCGGAAGGTGTGCGGGAGCTGCACGTTCTTCTGGATGCGGAAGTCGAAGTGCTCGTACGTCGGCGCCACGAAGTCGGCCTTGATGGTCAGCGCCGGCGTCACCTCGACGGAGATCTCGAAGCTCGACGGGTTCTTCTGCCCCTTCTGCAGCGTGGGGTCCTCGCTGTTGATCTGGAACTTGTAGGTGCCGACATCCTTCGGCGTCACGGTGACGGTGCCGTTGCCATCCTTGTCGATGGTCACCGGCGTGTCCGTCTCCTCATTCGGCCCCTTGGTGTGCAGCGTGAACTTCACGCCCTGGCCGCGATCGACCGAGTAGTCGAGCTTGAGCGGCTTGCCCACCTCCGCCTTCGAGCCGCCCGCAGCCTCGAGCTTGGTGATGGTGAGCGGCTGCGCGCTGACCGTGAAGGTCGCCGTCTCCGGCTTGCCGCCCGAGGGCTTGGTCACGCTCACGGTGTAGGTGAAGAAGCCCTTCTTGCTGATGACGGTGGCGAACTTCCCCGCGCCGTTGCTCGGATCCGTGTTCGCGTCCACGGCTTCGGCCACCGGGTGCTTGCCGCCGCCCGGATCGGGATCGACGTCGACCTTGACCTTCGAGCCCGGTTGATAATTGTCGATGTGCCACTCGACGACCGCGTTGTTGTTGACGCGGATCAACGCGGCGTTCGGAGGCGGCGGCTGCTGCTGCTCTTGCGGATCGCTCACTTGGCGCCTCCGATCTTGTCCGCCTCATCCTGGGTGATGGCGCGCGCGCCCACCTTGGAGAACTTCATCGGCGGCTTGGGCTTGATGGGGACGGTGACCTGCGCCGTCTGGCCCGAGGCCACGTCGACCTCCACCTCGCCCGCGTCGAAGTCCACGGCGTCGACGATCAACTTGTAATGGCCCGGCACGCGATCGCTGAAGGTCGCGCGGCCGCCCTTGGCCGTCGTCTCGTCGTGCGAGGTCGGACCCGCTGCGTGCACGTTGGCGCCGTCGACGCCGCTGTTGTCGTCGGCGTTGGACACGACCACCTGGATGGTGCCCGCGGGCTGATCGAGGTCGACCACGAGCCCGCTCTGCGCCACCCACTGCGCGTACTCGGCGCAGCCGCCGCTCGGGCACGGGGTCTGCGGCGCGGGGTTCGGATCCGTCTCGAAGAGGAACAGCTCCACGCGCCGGTTGGCGAGGCTGGCCTTGTTGGGCCCCGTCTGCTCGGCGAGGTGCGTGAGGCCGCAGCCGTGCGTGAGCACCTGCGTGTCGGCCGGCAGCGTCGTGCCGTCGAGCGCCATGTAATCGGTAATCAAAGCCTTGCGGGTGGCCTCGTCGCCCTTCCCGCTCTGACCGAGGCCCTTGTCGCCCTGGAACTTCTTGTAGGCGTCGGCCGTCTTCGGCCCCGCGGCGCCGTCGACCTTGGCCGCGTAGTACGGCGCGCCCTGCGACTGCAGCGTGGCCAGCATGTACTGGTCCTCGCGCACGCCCCACGCCGAGGAGTGCGGCTGCTTTTGGTAATTCTTCATCCAGTCGTCGACGGCGTCGGTCAGGTACGCCTTGATCGACTCCGCGCGCTCGACCGAGAGGCCGAGGTTGTAGGCCGCGTCGCCCACCGTGTCGGTGTGACCCGAGACGATGACGGCCTTGGGCCCGAAGCTCTCGTACAGCGCGCGCAGCTCGCGGATGCCGGCCATCGCGGAGGGCAGGAGGAACGTCTTGTCGGTCTCGAAGTGCGCGCCCGTCAGCTTGCCGCGGGAGACGCGCGCGGGGAGCTCGACCACCGGCGTGCCGCCGATCGCCAAGGGCAGGTTGGGCTGGTACTTGAAGTGGTCGCCCGTCTCGCCGCCGTGCGCGGCCTCATCGGCGTGATCGACGTGCGCGCCCTCGTCATCGCCGCCCGGCACATCGGGCACGAGCAGGAAGCAGAGGCCCGACGCGGGCAGGTTTCCTTCGACCAGGAAGTGGCCGTTCGCGTCCGTCTTGCCCGCGCGCTTGGAGCCGCCCGGGACCGAGACCTCGACCTCCATGTTCGGCACGGGCTTGCCGCTGACCGACACGAGCTGCAGGTCGATCTTGCCGCCGGGAGGAGCGTCCGGAACACCCTCGTCGCCGCTGCCGCCCTCGTCCTGCGTGGTGCCGCCGCCGCCCTCATCGCCCGTGACGTCCGGCGGGCCCGTCGGATCGTCCGGAGGCGCCGTGGCCGTGCCGTTGCTGCCCTCGTCGCCCGTCGGATCGTCGCCCGTGCCGCCGCCACCTTGGCCGCCGACCAGCAGGATCAGCGGATGTCCGGCCTTCGCGGTGACGCCGGCCTCGAGGTCGTCCATCGAGACGTGCCGTTGCTCTGTCTTGTCGGGCGCTTTGGTCACTGGCTTGAGCCTTCAGGCGGATAGGTTTTGGGGCTTCATAAGATTACACCCCGATCGGGCTCTGCGACAAGGGGTGTCACGGCACCGCGCGCCAACCGCTTGATCTCCGCCCGCCAGGCAGAGAATCATCGCCCCATGCCGCCGCGCTTCCATCTCGCCCAGGCCAACGTCGCCTACGCCCTGGCGCCCGCGGACGATCCGCGCATGCTCTCGTACTTCGCGCGCCTGGACGAGCTGAACCACCTGGCGGACCAGAGCCCCGGGTTCGTCTGGCGCTACCTGACCGACTCGCGCAACCCCACCGAGCGCGAGTTCGCGGACCCGCTGGTGCTGTTCAACTTCTCCATCTGGGAGTCGGTCGAGGCGCTGCACGCGTACACGTACAAGACGGCCCACGCGCAGGCGTACGCGGCGCGGCGGAGCTGGTTTTCGGAGACCAAGGCCGTCGTCGGCGGGCACGAGCTGGCGATGTGGTGGATCGAGGCCGGCGCGCGGCCGACCGTGGAGGAGGCCAAGGCGAAGCTCGCCAAGATCCACGCCGAGGGGCCGACGCGCGAGGCGTTCACGTTCAAGACGGCGTTCCCGCCGCCCGCCGACTAGCCCGAGTTCACGCAGGCTGAAGTTTTTCAAATCGCCAGCATTTGACTTGTGAACCGTTAATGTTTGTGTCCATTGTGTCGGCTCCAGCCCGGTCCTCGGGTTGGAGGGGCCTCGCGACTCGGAGTCGTGTGGGGAGGGAACAACACCATGAAGGTCCGTCAAGCGCTGTTGGCGCTGTGCTGTGCATTGGGCTGCTCACTGCCGGAGGCGAAGCCGACCCCGGGAGGTCAGCCCGCCTCTGCAACCTCCTCGGGCGCTGCTGGGCCTGCTGCGCCCGCGGAGGCCGCCTCGTCGACACCGGCGGTCCCCGCGAGCGCGAGCAGCGCGACCTCGACCGCCGCCACAGCCGCACCGGCGACGCCCGCGCCCGCCGCGCCCCCAGCCGCGCCCGCGCCGCTGGTCGAGCGCGTCTTCCAGAAGCAGTCGGGCGGCAAGGCCTTCACCATCACGCTGCGCGCCACCAGCCGGGTCAACCCCGAGCTGATCGAGCTCCTGGAGCATCAACTGCGCGTGGTGCCGGTCGCGTCCGGCCATCCGCCCGAGGAGCTCGTCTTCTGGCACTCGCGCCCGCTCCTGCCGGATCCCGAGCGCGCCGAGGTGCAGCTCGAGATGAAGGCCGCGAACTCCAGCGTGGACGCGCACGACTTCGTCTTCACCTGGCCCGAGGTCTTCCGCATCTCGCGGCCCGGCGTCCTGGAGGTGCGCGCCGGCTACGAGAAGCACCGCCCGCAGCACACGCCCGCCAACATCGTGAGCAAGCCGCTCGAGGTCGATCCCGACGTGCTCCGCGGCCGCGTCCTCTGCGCCGGCGTCCCCGTGCCGTTCCTGCAGGTCGTCGCCGCCGGACACGGGAGCCGCACCCTCCTGGACGGCACGTTCACCATCAACGCCTCGTTTCCCACCGCGCCCACCACGCTCTTCTTCGCCTACGAGACGAACCTGCCGCTCGCGGGCACCAGCACCACGGCGCACCTGCAGATCTTCGACGACTTCCACGTCACCCGCAGCGACAGCGTGAGCAGCCTCTCGCCCTCCGTCACGGGCACCACCGCCAACTACGGCGACGTGACTTTGCCCGGCACCGACTGCTGGCTGTGGCTGCGCGGCCAGACCGCGCTCAACGACTACTTCAGCAGGCTGCACGCGCTCCCGCCCGCGGGAGACCTGCGCATGAAGCGCTGGTCCGCCGTGTTCCAGTCGGCCGGCGCGGGCATGCACACGTTCTACGACTACATCGTCATCCCCACCGACTTCGCCGCCACCGGCGACATGCGCGGCATCTTCCACGAGTTCGGCCACACCATCCGCCACGTCGCGGACGGCGACATGAACCACTGGAACTGGGACGACGTGCGCTTCATCTACGCGCGCTCGCACGACGGCACGGAGATCGCGGACAAGGGGTACAGCTTCAACGAGGGCTGGGCCAACTACTGGGGCTCGGTGCTGTCGGGCGGGCCCTTCGGCGTCTCCACGCCCACGACCGCCTTCCTCGACTGGAACGAGGACCGCATCATGGAGCGCCTCTGGGCCATCGCCACCTCGGCAGGGGTGGGGCACACGGCGATGGTGCGCACGCTCCTCACCAACCGCGGCACCATCCACACGCTCTTCCAATTCGAGCAGCGGCTATGCGCATCGCTGCCCGGCGTGACCAATGCGTTCTGCTCGCACGGCGCGCCCACGCGCCCGCCGCCGCCCTCGTGCCCGCCCGGGTTCAACGACGACGGCGCCACCTGCCGCCTCATCAACATCATCTCCAAGCCCTCGTTCGGCCGCGGCGCCGGAACGGTCCCCAGCCAGTGCCCGCCCGGCAAGGAGTACGACGCGGGCCTCTGCTATCCGCTCTGCCCGAGCGGCATGCACGGCGTCGGACCGGTGTGCTGGCAGATCTGCCCCAGCGGCTTCCACGACGACGGCGCCACCTGCCGCCGCGACGCGCAGATCATCGGCGCCGACAACCGCGCTTGCCCCTGGTACGACAAGTGCGGCCTCACCTTCGCGCGCGGCTGCTCGGTGTGTCCGGCCGGGTTCAACAACGACGGCTGCACCTGCCGCATCGACGTGAACATCATCGGCAAGAGCTCGTCGGGGCGCGGCGTGGGCACCATCCCCTCGGGCTGCGCGGCGCCGCTGCAAGAGGACGCGGGCCTGTGCTACCCGGCGTGCAGCGCGGGCTTCCACGGCGTGGGGCCGGTGTGCTGGGGCTCCTGTCCGGCCGGCTTCGCCGATCACGGCGCCACCTGCTACCGCGATCCCAACGTGTTCTCCGACGACGGCACGTAGCGAAGCCCTCGGCGCCGCGCGGACCTCCTCAGTCCCAGCGGCAGTGGAACCGCAAGTCGGCGGCCGAGACCTCTTCGGCCGCCGCGCCGCCCTTGAGCTGCGGATGGTGCAGATCGAGCTCCACGCGGGCCACGCCGTCGCGCAGCTCGCCCACCAGCTCCGCGTAGGGCGTCCACTGGCCCGCGGCGTCGACGTGCTCGACGAGGAAGCGCACCTTCTTGCCGTCCTCGCCCTGGCCGCGCACCTCGAGGCCGGCCTTGTCGCCGTGGCCGAAGTGCTGGTCGGACCAGGTCGGGACCTGAAGGCCCCAGTCCGCCGGGCGCACGGGGATGAGCGCGACCTGGCTCAGGATCTCGCGGCCGTCCTTCTTGGAGCGCACGCGAAATCGATAACGAACTGCCTTGGCGCCGGGCACCATCTCATCGCTGGCCATGCTCATGTGTCGCTCCTCTGTCGGTTCGCAAGTCGTGGACCATCCGGCGCTGCGCGCGGTCAGCGGCTGTACGCGGCCTTGGGCACGCGCAGGAGGAGCCCGGTGTCGTCGTGGAGGCGCTCGGGGTCCGAGCCCAGGCCGAGATAGAAGTCGCCCTTGTGCAGCGCGAACGAGCGCGCAAAGGTGCCCGCCTCGAACCAGAAGAGCTCGGTCCACTTGAGCAATTGCCAATCGGTGGTGGCGAAGACGGCCACGTGCGTGGTCTCGGGATCGAGCTGCAGCGAGGCCAGCACGTAGAGCGTCAGGCCGTCGCTCGAGGTGAGGATGGCCCGCGGCAGGGCCCCGCCCGGCAGCGGCACGCCGCGCGCCTGGTTGACCTTCTGCGCCGCGAAGAGCCCGAGCGGCGACCAGTCGTGGTCGATGATCTTGCGCGCGCCGATGTAGACGACCTGGTTTCGATAATTGAGCGCCCGCGCCGCGAAGGTCTCCTTGCGATCGTCCTCGTTGGTCACGCCCGGAAAGAAGTCGACCGGCACCGGGCTGAAGTCGTCGTGCGCGGGCTCCCAGCGGTAGATGGCCGCGCCGTTGGTCGAGCCGAACAGCCGCTGCTGGCCGAAGTCCTCGAGCGTGAACAGCGTGCGCGTGCGGCCCCACGGGAGCGGCTTGGTGAGCGCGTTCTTCCAGGTCAGGCCGCGGTCGGTCGAGCGCGAGACCATTCCGCCCGCGACGGTGCTGATGGCCGCGAACAATTGTTTGTCGAATTCGACCAGGTCGTAGACGTGGATGGCGTTGCGGATGGTGCGAAGCTGCTCCCAGCCTCCAGCGCGCTTGTGGTACGCGTTGCCGAGCGCCCAGTCGGCGGGCACGCTCTCGGCCGTCTTGAACTTCCGCTTGAGCGCGTCGACCCACGACTCGCCGGTGACCTTTCCGTCGTTGCGGCCGATGAGGTGCGAGTCCTCGCCCGGGATCCAGAGGCCGTCGGAGAGCAGGCAGAACTTCTCGATGCCCTCGTCGTTCACCACGTATTCGATAGCAAATCCTTGCGTATGCGGATCATCCTTCCTGGCCGGATCGTAGACCCAGACGTCCACGGGCCCCGCGTTCGCGGCCGGCGGCGGGTTGTTCGCGTTCCCGCTGGCGATGTAGACGCGCCCGTCGACGGCCCTCAAGTCCCACGGGTTGCGCGCGTAGCGCCACTCGCCCTCGGCCCAGCGCTTCGCGGTCGGATTGCCGAGCTGATCGACGTCCTTGCCGACATTCGGTCCCGGATGTTCGGCGGCCGCGTTGAGCGCGTTCACGTCGTGCTGCGGCCGCACCAGCACCTCGCCTTGCGCCGCCCAGAGGCTCGTGTGCGCCACGAGCTTCGAATGGAACGCCAGCGGCGAGGCGTTGGTCGCGTGCAGATCGAGGCCCGCCGTCATCTGCACTTCCTTGGCCGCGAGCTTGGGCGACTTCTTGAGCTGCCGCGCCACCACGGCCGCCTGGTACGCCGCGATCACGAACTGCGAGCAGAACATCTTGGAAAACGACGGCGGCCCGCCCTGCGTGTCCGCGGCCTTGCCGAACACCAGCGCCTCCTCGCGCGCGTGCGGCCCGAAGTTCGCGCGCTCGAACGGCACAGCCACCGGCACCGCGTACTTCATGCGATCGGTCGTGGCCCAGCGCTCACCCACCAGCGCGGCCTCTTCGGCCAGCTTCACGTCGGTGCAGCGGTAGACGCGGAAGAGAAAGCCCGCGTGGTCATCGATGCTGCGCAGGCCCACGTGCGCCGTCTTGAGGTTGCCGCCGTGCGCCTCCGCGGTGCGGCCGTTGCCGAGATAGAGCGCGACGTGGAACGACTTGGCGTCGCCCTTGCGAATTTCTTTGTGAAAGAGGCCCGAGAGGAAGCGGACGGCCTTCTCGCCGCCCATGATGACCTTCTCGGTGGTCGAGGCCTCGGTGCCGGCGAACTTGATGAGCACGTCGCCGCGCTTGAGGAATTTGGACGAGATGGCGGCGTCGATGATGCCGCCGGGGCGAGCGTCGGTCTCGGGGTGCACGCGGGCGAGAGCGGAGTACTTCGGCATGCGGGCGTTGTGCGCCCGAAGCGGTGTGTTGACGTGTGAACTGCGTCACGGAGGGGTGCGGATTGTGCGCGGCGTCACAGCGCATCTGCACGAACTGAAAGTTGGACTTTCAATCCGTGCAAGCCCCCGTGTTGACGAGACAATGCATACGCATTACCATGCCTTGGTCTGCCGTCCATCCATGGAGTCGGCCATGCGCACACCGCTCGAGCTCGAATCCACGCTCACCGACCGCTACCAGACCACGGTGCCCGCGACCGTGCGCCGGGCGCTCAAGCTGGGCAAGCGCGACAAGCTCAAGTACGCCATCCGCGCAGACGGTGAAGTGGTGCTCTCGCGTGCCGGCGCCCAAGACGCAGAGGATCCGGCGCTCTCGGCGTTCCTCAAGTTTCTCGCAGACGACATCACGCGCAGTCCGCAGCATCTCAAGCCCGTCGACAAAGCTTTGGTGAAGCGCGCACGCGCCCTGACGGCAAAGATCCGCATCCACCTCGACGAGCGGCTGTCGCCTGAGGACGAATGACGAACCGGGGGGAAGGCGTTGTCATCCACGGCTGGACTGTCTTCGCGCACCCCGTCTTTCTGGAGCAGTTCGAGGCGCTGGTCGCCCAGGTGGAACGGCTCAAGAAGAAGGACGCGAAGGGGTACTTGAAGAAGAATGCCTCCATGCGCCTGGCCGCGATCACCAGGCTGGCGTTCGATGTGATTCCGAGGGACCCCACGCTGCCCGACTATCGACAAGGGGATGCACTCGGCCCGGCGCATCGGCATTGGTTTCGCGCGAAGTTCTACCAGCAGTACCGGTTGTTCTTTCGGTACCACGCGGCGGCGAAGATCATCGTGCTCGCCTGGGTGAATGACGAGGACACCAAGCGCGCGTATGAGAGCGCGGATGATGCGTACCGGGTGTTCCGGAAGATGTTGGAGAGCGGGCGGCCGCCGGATGATTGGGGGAGGTTGGTGGAGGAGGCGCTGGCGCAAGGTGTAAGGCTCGGGCATCTCGTCCAAGTATCCTTACCGTAGACCCGAGAATCGTTGGCTAAGGGGGCATGAATGGGGGCAATGATCTCGTTGTCGCTTGCTGGTGTCGATCTTCTTGGAACGAGTCTGTTGAAGAGGAGGAGGCCTGTAGTTGCAGTCTGCGTCGCTATTGCCGAGAGGCAGCTCAACTCAACGCCTTGGCGAGCGTCGGGTCGAGAAAATGCTCGCGGGAGCGAGCCAACGTGGCCTCGCTCCCGCGTCACAACTCAAGCGATCGATCCCACTTAGTACCGGTAATGCTCCGGCTTGAACGGCCCCTTCGTGTCCACGCCCAGGTACTCCGCCTGCTTCTTCGTGAGCTTGGTCAGCCGCGCCCCAATCTGCTCCAGGTGCAGGCTCGCCACCTTCTCGTCGAGGTGCTTGGGCAGCGTGTACACCTGCTTCTTGTACTTGTTGCGGTTCACCGCGAGCTCGATCTGCGCCAGCGTCTGGTTCGTGAACGAGTTTGACATCACGAAGCTCGGGTGACCCGTGGCGCAGCCCAGGTTCAGCAGGCGGCCCTCAGCCAGGATCAGCACGCGGTGCCCATCCGGGAACACGAACGAGTCGTACTGCGGCTTGATGTTCACGCGCTTGAGGCCCGGGACCTTCTTCAAACCGGCCATGTCGATTTCATTGTCGAAGTGGCCGATGTTGCCGACGATGGCGCAGTCCTTCATCTTCTTCATGTCGTCGACGGTGATGACGTCGAGGTTGCCGGTCGCGGTGATGAAGACGTCGGCGGTCTTGACCACGTCCTCGAGGCGGACCACCTGGTAGCCCTCCATCGTCGCCTGCAGCGCGTTGATGGGGTCGATCTCGGTGACGACCACGCGCGCGCCCTGGCCGCGGAGCGCCTGCGCGCAGCCCTTGCCCACGTCGCCGTAGCCGAGGACGACGCAGAGCTTGCCGGCCAGCATGACGTCGGTGGCGCGGTTCAGGCCATCGACGAGCGAGTGGCGGCAGCCGTAGAGGTTGTCGAACTTGCTCTTGGTAACCGAATCGTTGACGTTGATGGCCGGGAAGAGCAGCGTGCCCTTCTTCTGCATCTCGTACAGACGGTGCACGCCCGTGGTGGTCTCCTCGGTCACGCCCGCGCACTCGGCGGCGACGCGGTGCCAGCGCTTGGGGTCGGTCTTGAGCAGGCGCGCGAGCAGCTTGAGGATGACGGCGTACTCCTCGCTGTCGGCCGTCTCGGGAACGGGGACCTTGCCGGCCTTCTCGAATTCCAAACC
>JAFEBC010000819.1 GCA_018266095.1 Deltaproteobacteria bacterium | reverse complement strand
TGCCGCTGACCGAGGTGCAGGCGGGCTATCAGGCGACGCGCGGACTGTATCCGATGCTCGCCGTGCGCTGACGAGGAGCCCGCGAGCGGCGGCGCGTGACGGGCCGCTGTATCCTGCGCGCGTGGCAGCGAAGAAGAAGCCAGGCGCCGACGAGGAGCTCGCGCAGCTCAAGGCCAATCCGGACGCGCGCGCGATCGCGACCGCGCTGGCGAGCGCACACTCGCGCGTGGTGGCCGCGGCCGCCGAGCTGATCAAGGCGCGCCAGCTCAGCGAGTACACGGCCGCGCTGCAGAGCGCGTACGCGCGGTTCCTCGTCGATCCCGTCAAGCGCGACCCGGGCTGCCGCGCCAAGCTGGCGATCCTCGAGGCCCTCGACTTCACCGAGTCGATGTCCGAGGACCCGTTCCTGTCGGCCACGTCCCTGCAGCAGCTCGAGGCCGCGTGGGGTCCTCCGGTGGACACCGCGGCCGGCTGCCGGGGCCGCGCCATCCTGGCCCTGGCGCGCATCGGTCACCAGGACGCGGTGCCGCTCGCGGGTCTCCTGCTCGCCGACGACCTGCACCTCGTGCGCGTCGCGGCAGCAGATGCGCTGGGCCACAGCGGCGTGCGCGCGGCCGCGGGCGTGCTCTTGCACAAGCTGGAGACGGGCGACGAGGAGCCGGAGGTGGTGCTCGCGTGCATGTCGGGCGCGCTCGCGCTGGTGCCGGAGCTGATGCTGGGGCGGCTCGCCGCGCAGCTCGCAGACGGGAGCGACGAGGGCAAGGAGGTGGCCGCGTTGGCGCTCGGACAATCGAACCGCCCGGACGCGCTGCGGGTCCTCGTGGACGCAGCCGAGGCGACGGTGATGTCGAGCGATCGCGCGGTGATCCTGCGCGCGATGGGGCTGCATCGCAGCGACGCCGCGCTGGAGGCGCTGCTGAAGTTCATCGCCGGCGACAACCTCGCTGACGCGCGGGCGGCGGTGCGCGCGCTGGCGACGAGGCGGTTCGAGGCAGGCGTGCGTCAGCGCGTGCAGCACGAGCTCCGGGGCCGACCCGAGCTGGAGCGCGAGCTCGCCGAGTCCTTCGCGGATTGAGCCCGAGAGATCGCTGCTGCCACTTTTTGGCAGTTGCCATTTCTTGTCAGTAGCCCTCTGCGCCGGCCTCGAGTCGATCGGCCGGGCGCGGCGGTGCTACGCTCCATGCATGGATTGGCTGTCGAAGAAGCCCGCTCACACCCTCGCCGCGCCCGTGGTGGGCACCATGAACTTCGGCCAGCGCACCACAGCCGCGGAGTCCGAGCGGATCATCACCCGCGCCCTCGAGCGCGGCGTGACCTGGTTCGACACCGCCAACGCGTACACGGGCGGTGAGTCCGAGCGCATCCTGGGCCGCGCGCTCAAGGCCCATCGCGGCCAGGTGCAGCTCGCCACCAAGTGCGGCATCGGCACGCTGGGCGGCCCCAAGGAGGGCCTCTCGCCGCGGCGGATCGCGGATGCGCTCGACGCCAGCCTCGATCGCCTGGGCATGGAGCGCGTGGACCTCTTCTATCTGCACGCGCCCGACCCCAAGACGCCCGTCGAGGACACCATCGTCGCGCTGGAGAAGGCGCGCGCGGCCGGCAAGATCGGCGAGTGGGGCGTGTCGAACTACGCCTCGTGGCAAATCATGGAGATGCTCGCGTTCTGTCAGCGCGAGCGCCTGCGGCCGCCGCGGATCTCGCAGGTCATCTACAACCTGCTCGTGCGGCAGCTCGACATCGAGTACTTCGCGTTCGCGGAGAAGTTCGCGCTGCACACCACCATCTACAACCCGCTCGCGGGCGGGCTCCTCGCGGGCAAGGGCCTGGGCGGGAAGATCGAGAGCGGGTCCAGGTTCGACACCAACCCCTGGTACCAGAAGCGCTACCTGACCGAGCGGTTCTTCGAGCTGGTGCGCGCGTTCGGCGCGGTGGCCCGGGACGCGGGGATGGACACGGTGCAGCTCGCCTACGCGTGGGTCTCGCAGCGCGCAGGCGTGGATTCGGTGCTGCTCGGTCCCGCCTCGGTGGAGCAGCTCGACGCGGGGCTCGAGGGCTGCGCGCGCAAGCTGCCGCGCGAGGTGGTCGTGAAGATCGACGAGCTGCACCGCGCGTATCTCGGCACTGACGCGGTGTACGCGAGATAACCGTCACCGATGCTGCCGACGACGTCCACGCTCCCCATCTCCGACGAGGCCTTGCACGAGGCGATCGCGCACTACCGCGCGCACGGCTGGGCACGGCTCGGGCAGGTGCTGGATGACGCGGAGCTGTCGAGGCTGCGCGAGCGCGCGGACGCGATCATGCTCGGGCAGATCACGCACGAGGGGATGTTCTTCCAGACCGACGCCGAGACCGGCAACTACGACGACCTGCCGCGCGGCAAGGGCTACTTCCAGGGGCCGTCGCTCAAGTACCGCAAGATCGAGAAGCTGGAGCGCGACCCGATCTTCCGCGGGCTGATCGAGTGCGCGCTCTACGGACGCATCGCGCACACGGTGATCGGGCCCGACATCTCCCTCTCGCGCGCGGTGCTGTTCACCAAGGCGGCGACGGGCGGCACGCACCTGCCGTGGCACCAGGACGGGGGCACGTTCTGGGGCTTGTCGCGCGATCCGGTGCTGCAGATCTGGACCGCGCTCGATGACGCGCCAGAGGAGTCGGGCTGCGTGGAGCTCGTGCCACAGAGCCACCTGCACGGGCTGGCGACGCCGCTCGGCGGGGTGATCCCGGACGAGGTGGTGGCGCGGAATCCGCTCGTGCCGGCGAAGCTCCGCGTGCC
>JAFEBC010000818.1 GCA_018266095.1 Deltaproteobacteria bacterium | reverse complement strand
CGTCTGCTACGCGGCGGGCCAGGACATCTCCAAGTTCGAGTGCGAGCCGGTGGCGCTGGCGATCGCGGGGCAGCTCGACGTGACCAGCCTGACCGACGTGGTCGGGTTCCCCTCGGACACGAAGCTGAACCTGTTCGCGGGCCTCGGCGGCAAGACGGCGCCGGCGGCGATCGACGCGAAGGGCCTGCAGCTCGCGGGCATGGCCGGGACCCAGCCGGGCAACGCCTCGGGCGTCTCGGTGTGCGTGCCCCCGATCACCTTCCCGCCGGACACCGCGGCGATCCCGGCGCTGAACTTCGACGACCTCGCCAACCAGCCGCCGGCCGCGGGCTCGTCGACGCAGGTGGCGCTCGACTACCAGGTGGGCTTCGCGCTGGCGTCGCAGATGCTGAACCGCGGGTTCTACGACGCGTTCAACTCGGGCATGCTCTGCATCACCGTCAGCGACAAGACGGCGGCGCCGATCTCGACGAGCTTCCTCAAGATCCTGCTGCCCTCGATCGGTCTGCTCACGCACGGACAGGACGCGCCGCTCGCGATCCTGCTGCGCCCGACCACGGCGCCGGTCATCCGCATCGGCCGCGGCACCAACAACGTGAACACGGACGGCACGGTGACGCCGAACGATCCGCTGATCACGGTGACGCTCAACAAGCTGAACCTGGACTTCTACGCGACCATCGACGAGCGCTCGGTGCGCCTGTTCACGCTGACGGCGGACGTGTCGTTGCCGCTCGGTCTGCGCACGTTCGCGGGCGCGCAGCAGGACACGCTGCAGCCGGTGCTGGGCGACCTGACGACGGTGCTGACCAACATCACCGCGTCGAACAACGAGATGCTGGCCGAGGACCCGAGCGAGCTGTCGCAGCTCTTGGGCGCGGCCATCAAGCTGGCGCAGCCGCTGCTCGCGGGCGTGCTCAAGCCGATCACGCTGCCGAAGATGCTGGGCCTCGACTTCCAGGTGAAGGGCGTGGCGGGCGCGGTGCCGATCGATCCGGCGCACCCGGAGAACGGCTATCACCACCTGGCGATCTGGGCGGGCATCCAGCAGTGCACGGGCACGCCGGGCGGGGCCTGTGCGCGGTACGAGACGGACACGGAGGCGGCGATCGTGAACCGCAACGTGCCGGACGACCTCGAGGAGCTGCGCGGGCCGAACCGGGTGCTGCCGTCGGTGGACATCGAGGCGAAGGCGCTCACGGCGCGGCACGGAGACGTGGACTTCAGCTATCGCATCGATGGCGGGTTCTGGTCGCCGTGGATCCGGCAGTCGCGGTTCACGGTGCAGGACGAGCTGTTCATGATCCAGGGGCACCACCGCATCGAGGTGACCTCGCGCGAGGGCGGCGACGACCGGACGCAGGACCTGGAGCCGGCCGTGGTCGACTTCCTGGTGAGCATCGAGCCGCCGACGGTGGCGCTCAACGAGCTCGCGGACGGGTCGATCCAGACCAAGTCGCACTCGGCGGCGAGCCCGTCGTGGGCGCTCAAGTACCGCTACAAGTTCGAGGGCGAGGGCTGGAGCGAGCTGGGCGCGTCGCGGGACATCTCGGCGGCGGAGCGCGGCGGGCGTGGCGTGGCGGTGCAGGTGGTCGACGAGGCCGGCCGCGTGGCGAAGGCGCACATCGGCGACGTGTCGGACGAGCTGAACGCGGCGACGCAGGGCGCGGTGGGCTGCTCGACGATGCCGGGCTCGACGGCGTGGGGCCTGTTGCCGCTCATGCTGGTGGGCGTGATGCTGGGCTTGCGGCGCAAGCGGTCGTAGTTGCTACAGAAATTGTTCGTGTCGCGGCCCGGTCCTCAGCGATGAGGATGCGGGCCGCGGTGCTTCGGGCGGGCGGGCGCGCGACAGGTCTCACACGATTTCTGAGAGGTCTCAGACGATTTACTTCTGCAGGCCCGGCGGCCAGTAAGGGCGCTGGTCCTCGGCGCGGCGCAGGATCTCCTCGGCCATCTCCAGGTAGTACGAGATGAACGGGAGCGACGGGTCGCTGCGCAGCGCACCTTCGCCGTCACGGCCTTGGACGGCGTGGTGCCAAGAGACGCTGCTGCGCGAGGGTGGGGGCGACGAGAGAGGGATCATGCGGCCAGGATGCGCGCGCGGATCGTTCCGTCAACTTCTTGACGCCGGAAGCGCTACGCGGCCTGCGTGGTGGCGCTCTCGACGGCGGACGGCCACACGAGGACCTTGACGCCGCCGAAGCGGAGCGAGGGCTCCTTGGGCTCGGTGCCGTAGACGAGGTTGGCGACCTCGGCGGCGGCGCCGCGCAGGGCTGCGTCGAGCTGGCGGGCCAGGACCTCGGCCGCGGCGCGCTCCTCCTCGATGGTCAGGCAGAGGCGCTGCAGCTCTTGCGACATGGCCTTCCACAGGGTGGTGAGCTCGGTGGTGAGCACGGTCTCGCCGGAGTGGGCGTCGATGCGCAGGATGCCGCCGCAGCGGGTCCACGGGGCGTCGGGCGATTGGCCGTCGGCGAGCGCGGCGCCGGCCTGGAGCACGAGCTCCTGCACCAGGCTTTCGAGCGAGGTGGCCGCCTGCCCGGCCTCGGCCAGCAAGAGACGCCAGCGGTGTGCAATCGTCCCGCGTGCGCCGATGAGCTCCGCCCCCAGCCGTTCACGCGCCCCAGACCAATCCATGGGCCGTGTGTCTCACGCTGGAGAGATGTTCTGTATCGGAAGGTCGACCGAGAATCGAAGGTGGCAGGTGCTGATTTTGCGCGTCGAGGGGGAGGGGTCGCAAAGCCTGCGCGTCCGGGAGCCACGCGAGGCCGCGCTGGGCGTGGGTTTCAGAGGGAGAACGCCCTGATCCGGGAGTTGGCCGGGTCGTTGCAATCCAGTCGCTCAGAACGAGCCCGCGCAATCTCGCGAGGGCTCGACGGAGCGAGCGTGTGCCCTCGCGGGCGACGTCGACCGCTCCAGGATCGGAGCATGTCATGAACAAGGCCCTTGCGATGTGCGCGCTGGCTGCGGCCGTCGCGGCGTCGGGCGCCGCCCGCGCGGAAGTCCCGGTGGTGAAGACGGAGGACGCCGAGCTCAACGTCGGCGGGATGATCCAGGTGCTGGGCTTCGGGCAGAAGCTCGACGACCCGTACAAGAACGACGCGCGCACCTATCTCTTCATGAAGGCGGGGCGCCTGCGGGTGTCGGGCCGCTACGACCAGGTGTCGTTCTACTCTGAGCTCGCGCTCGGCGGCGAGGACGCCATCGCGGCGACGACGGGCGTGTCGCTCGGCTTGCTCGACTTCTACTTCAACATCCCGCTCTTCTCGAGCAAGACCACGTACGTGAAGGTCGGCCAGTTCAAGGTGCCGTACGGTCGCGAGGGCCTGACCTACGACGCGTACACGCAGTTCGGCGACACGTCGATCGACTACGCGGGCTTCAAGGTGGGGCGTGACGTCGGCCTCGCCATCGTGTCGAAGCCGGGGCCGATGACGCTCATCGCCGGCGTGTTCACGGGCGGCGGCCGCGACGTGCCTCCGCAGCACTATCTGCCGGAGAAGATCGGCGTGCCGATGCTGGTGGCGCGCGTGGGCATCGGTGACGTGGATGACGATCCGTTCATCCTGCACGCGGACGGCGCCGAGTCGAAGGGCATCAGCCAGATGAAGGGCGCCTTCTTCGTGAACGCGCTCTACACCAAGGACTCGCTGGTCGGGCACTCGACGGTGTTGAACGTGAAGCTCATCGACAAGTCACTGCTCATCGACAGCAACTGGAACCCGTACATCGCGCAGGCGCCGTTCGATCAGGGCACGCTGGCGCAGGTCGGGGCGGACGCGGCGGTGCGGGTGCCGATGGGCGCGGCGACGCTCGCGGGTGAGGCCGAGTTCAACTGGGGCAAGTACGCCAACAAGTTCGGCTCGGTGGAGATGTCGGGTCTGCGGGCGCAGGGCGGTGTGCTCTTCGACGACTTCCTGGTGGGCGCGCGGTACGTGCTCCTGCGGCCGGACGGGCAGTTCAACTACAAGGGCACGCAGGTGACCGGCGGACAGCCCATCCACGAGTTCACGCCGGGCGCGACCTGGTTCCTGAAGGGAGAGCGGCTGAAGATCGTCGCCGAGCTGCCCATCCTCTTCCAGGCGCCGGTGTTCACGGAGAAGAACGTGGGCGCCTACGTGGGGACGGAGCTGCCAGGTGAGACGAGCGTGCTGGCGAACGGCGGCACGTCGACGCGGCAGAACATCGTCGAGGGCCGGCTGATGTTGCAGGCGCAGTTCTGAGTCGGGACGCAAGACGAGGCGCGCCGTGCGGATTGCATCCCGCGCGGCGCGTCGCTGCTTCGAGGGAACGACGTGGAGGTCGGTCATGGGCTCGATGAAGACGCGGATGAGCGGGCTCGAGGTGGTTCGGCGCAGCGGGGCGTGGCTGGGCGCGCGGCAGGTCTCGAGGCAGGTCTCGCTGCTCGTGCTCGCTTGCCTGGCGGCGCTCTCTTGGACCAGCGGCGCGCGGGCGGACGGCGGCGCGCAGGCGGACGGCGGCGCGCAGGGCGTCGAGGTCAAGGCGCGGCTCGACGACGGCGAGTCGACCGTCGAGGGCGCGTTCGAGGTGCACGGGCTGTCGCGGGAGCTGGCGTTCGCGGTGCTCACGGACTACGAGCACATGTCGCTGTTCGGCTCCAGCATCCGCGCGAGCCACGTGAGCGGGCACCGGTCGGATGGGGTGGTGCTCGAGCAGCAGGCGGCGGTGAAGGTGTGGCTGTTCTCGAAGGACCTGTCGGTGCGGCTGGACGTGCGCGAGGTGGCGGGCGAGGCCGTGCGGTTCCACGACGTCGCGCGCGTGGACTTCGAGCGGTACGAGGGGAGCTGGACCATCGCGCCGGTCGCGGGCGGGGTGAGGGTCGCGTATTCGCTGCGCGCGAGGGCGCGGGTGCGGATGCCGGAGCTGGTGGTCGGGCCGGCGCTGCGGGACAACGCGGCGCGGCTGCTCGGCGAGGTGCGCGCGGAGATGGAGCGGCGGCGCGATGAGGCTGCGAAGGGCGCTGCACAGGGTCCGGCTGCGCTCGGGCCTGCTGCTGCCTTGAGCCCGCCTGTCAGCGCGGACGTGAACGGTGCGGGCGCGGGTGATGCCGGGTCGCGCGGGGCCAGGCGCTGAGGCCAGAGTTCACTCGGGTCGCGTCTGGTCTCAGGCGTGCGCCGACGGGGCCGTGAGGTTCCCGTCGATCCAGCGCGCGAGCTCGGCGGGCGGCGGCAGGCCGACCTGGCGGGCGGTCTCGGCGCCAGCGCGGAACAAGAGGAATGAAGGGATGCCCTGGATGCCGAAGGCCTGGCTCGCGGCCGGATGGCGCTCGGTGTCGATCTTGAGCACGAGCATCCGGCCCGCGCGCTCTCTCGCCAGGCGATCCAGGATGGGCGCGGCGGTCCGGCAGGGGCCGCACCAAGGGGCCCAGAAGTCGACCAGCACGGGCACGGGCGAGCGCCGGATGGCGTCGTGGAGCGCCGTCGGGTCGACCTCCTGGGGAGCTCCCGACAGGTCGAGGGTGCTCTTGCACTTGCCGCACGAGGGCGTGCCCGCGCGGGGGCCGCCGATGCGGTTGAGCTGACCACAGGCCGGGCAACGATGGATGGACACGGGCGCCTCCTGAAGCGAGCGTAACCACTCGCGGCGCGTCGACAAGGCCCTGCGTCGGCGCTGCGAACGCGCGCGGGGCCTACGTGTGGTGGTGCAGCGCCTCGTCCAGGTACGGATCCTGGCGCGCGAGCAGGGGCGCCGAGGCGAGGACGCGCGCGAGCACGAGCACGAACAGCGCGGTGGCGCCGAGCAGGGCCCCGAGCTCGACCCAGGGCAACAGCGGCACCTCGGGCTGACGCGCGGGCGCGACCTGCAGCCACAGGTCGACGAAGCGGCCCACCACCACCAGCGAGGCCACGCGCGCGAGGTGCACGGGCGCCTGCTTGGCCGGCCGCGGGAGCAACAGCAGGAAGGGCGCGACCCAGTTGATGACGAGGTTGCCGTAGAACACGGGCGCCCAGCCGCCGCGGGTGCGCGCGAGGATCCACGCCGTCTCCTCGGGGAGGTTCGCGTACCAGATGAGCAGGTACTGCGAGAACCAGAGGTAGGCCCAGAAGGTCGAGAAGGCGAAGAGCATCTTGCCGAGGTCGTGCAGGTGGCTGTGGTTCACCTCGGGCAGGCGGCCCGCGCGGCGCAAGGCCAGGACGACGAGCGCGGTCACGGCGGCGCCTGTCTGGAGCACGCCGCCGATGGTGTAGAAGCCGTAGATGGTGCTGGCCCAGTGCGGGTCGGCGCTCATCAGCCAATCCATGCCGGCGAGGCTGATGGTGTAGCCGCCCAGGAGCAGGAAGACGGCCGAGAGCGCGACGGAGCGGCGGGTGTGCGCGAGGTCGCCGTCGAGGTCCTGGCGGCGCGATTCACGGCGCAGCGCGAGGGCGAAGAAGGTCCACAGCGCGAGCGCGAGCACCATGCGCAGGGCGAAGGCGGGCAGCGATTGGAACGCGCCGCGGCCGTGCACGACGGCATCAGACGCGGAGGAGTGGACCCAGCCGTAGAGCGTGGGCGCGCCCGGCAGGAGCAGGAGCAGCAGGCCGCCGCCGAGCGGGACGAGGAGCGCGAGGCCCTCGAGGACGCGCTTGAAGGCGACGAAGAAGCCGGCGTTGGCGACGTGGAAGAGCGCGAGCCAGGCGAGGCCGCCCAGGGACGCCGTGATCAGCAGCACCGCGGCGGCGAGGAGCGCCGACAGGGAGCGCTCGGGGGAGTGGACGAGGCCGAGGAGGGCGGCGCCGAAGCCCGCGGCGGTGACGAAGAGGAGCGTGCGCTGCCAGGGGCCCGAGAGGAGCGGGCGCGGTTCGGGGAGCGAGGTCGGGCTCACGGGCTGCCTCCAGCGCCCGCCTGCAGCGAGCGGAGGTAGTGGATGACGCGCCAGCGGTCGTCGGGGCGCACCTGCGCGGCGTGCGAGGGCATCAGGCCCTGGCCGCGGGTGATGATGTGGAAGAGTTGGCCGTCGGGCAGGCCCTTGGCGTGCGCGGCGGTGAGCGAGGGCGGGCGCGGGAAGCGGGGGATCACCGGGCCGTCTCCGGCGCCGCGGTCGCCGTGACAGACGTAGCAGACGGTGTGGAAGACGCGGTCGCCGCGCGCGATGGACTCAGGGGTCGACGTGAGCGGGTTGGTGAGCTCGCGGCCGGCGCGCAGGGCGTCCTCGGGCGTGGCGGCGTAGTCGAAGGGCTCGACGCCGAGCGCGAGCGTGCCGGGCGCGGGCGGCTGGAGCGTCTTGTGGTCGCGCAGCACGGGGTTGGGCGAGAACGAGTCGTAGGGCACGGAGTCGATCATGTCCTTGACGTACTCGCGGCCGGGCTCGAGCGGCTCGTCGGTGCCGCAGGCGACGCACGCGGAGGTGCAGGCGAGCGCGAGCATGGTGAGGAGGCGCAGCGGGTGGTTCATGGCGTCACCGCCTTCGGGGCCGGGGCGTCGAGCGAGATCTCGAGCGGCGTGTGCGGCGCGAGCAGGGCGCGAAGCTCGGGCTCGCGGTCGGGCGCCGGGAGGAGCGTGACCAGCGCGAAGCGATCGCTGGTCACGCGCGGGAGCACGGGCGGGGCGCGGCCGGGCCACAATTTCGCGCGCAGGAGCAGGGCGGCCACGGTGCAGAGGCCCGCCGAGAGCACGGTGAACTCGAAGGCCACGGGGATGAACGCGGGCACGCTCGCGAAGGGCTTGCCGCCGACGTTGAGCGGCCAGGAGACGGCCGAGGTCCACACCTCGAACGAGAGCATGCTGACGAGCCCCGTGAGGCCCGCGAGGAAAGTGACCCAGGTGAGCCGCGAAGGCTGAAGGCCCATGGCGTCGTCGATGCCGTGGATCGCGTAGGGCGCGTAGACGTCCTCGATGGTGAAGCCGCGCTCGCGGACCGCGCGGGTGGCCGCCAGCACCGAGTCCTCGCTGTCGAACTGCGCCAGCAGCCGCGTGGACGGTTGGGTGCTCATGCCGCGTCTCCTGCGTGCGCGTGTCCGGGCGCGCGGGCCTTGGGGCGGCCGAACGAGAGCACGGCCTTCACCTCGCCGATGGAGATCATCGGGAGCACGCGCGTGAAGAGGAGGAAGAGGGTGAAGAACAGTCCGAACGAGCCGAGCAGCGTGCCGACCTCGACGACGGTGGGCTTGTACATGGACCAGCTCGAGGGCAGGAAGTCGCGGTGCAGCGAGGTCACCACGATGACGAAGCGCTCGAACCACATGCCGATGTTGACGAAGATGGTGACGATGAAGATGGCCCACGGCGAGGTGCGCACCTTCTTGAACCAGAACACCTGTGGCGAGAGCACGTTGCAGGAGATCATCGTCCAGTAGGCCCAGGCGTACGGGCCGAAGGCGCGGTTGATGAACGTGTAGCGCTCGTAAGGATTGCCCGAGTACCAGGCGGTGAAGAACTCGGTGCCGTACGCGAGGCCGACGATGCCGCCGGTGACGATGATGACCTTCGTCATGTTCTCGAGGTGGCGGATGGTGATGAGGTGCGTGAGGCCGAGCACCTGGCGCGCGATGATCATCAGCGTGAGCACCATGGCGAAGCCGCTGAAGACGGCGCCGGCGACGAAGTAGGGCGGGAAGATGGTCGCGTGCCAGCCCGGGAGGAGCGAGGTGGCGAAGTCCATCGAGACGATGGTGTGCACCGAGAGCACGAGCGGCGTGGCGAGGCCGGCGAGCAAGAGGTACACGGTCTCGTAGCGGTGCCAGGTGCGCGAGGAGCCGGTCCAGCCGAAGGCCAGGAGGCCGAAGAGGCGCTTCTTGAGGGAGCCGTCGGCGGCGCGGTCGCGCAGCGTGGCGAGGTCGGGGATGAGCCCGATGAACCAGAACACGAGCGAGATGGTGAAGTAGGTGCTGATGGCGAACACGTCCCAGAGCAGCGGCGAGCGGAAGTTCACCCACAGCGAGCCGCGCGAGTTCGGGTAGGGGAAGACCCAGAACGCAAGCCACGGGCGGCCCATGTGGATGAGCGGGAAGAGGGCCGCGCACATGACCGCGAAGAGCGTCATCGCTTCGGCGGAGCGGTTGATGCTGGTGCGCCACTTCTGCCGGAAGAGGAAGAGGATGGCGGAGATGAGCGTGCCGGCGTGGCCGATGCCGACCCAGAAGACGAAGTTGGTGATGTCGAAGGCCCAGCCGATGGTGCGGTTCAGGCCCCAGGTGCCGATGCCGGTGGCGAT
>JAFEBC010000817.1 GCA_018266095.1 Deltaproteobacteria bacterium | reverse complement strand
TCGTCGGCTCGTGCGACTCGATGAAGGACATCTTCCGCAAGGTCGACAAGGTGGCCGGGGCCGACATCGGCGTGATGATCACGGGCGAGACGGGCACCGGCAAGGAGCTGATCGCGCGCGAATTGCACCGGCGCAGCCCGCGCAAGAACGGGCCGTTCGTGGCCATCAACTGCGGCGCGATTCCAGAGAATCTCCTCGAGAGCGAGCTCTTCGGACACGTGAAGGGCGCGTTCACGGGCGCGGTGTCGACGCGCGTGGGCCGGTTCCAGGCGGCCACGGGCGGCACGCTCTTCCTCGACGAGATCGGCGACATGCCGATGCCGCTGCAAGTGAAGCTCTTGCGCGCACTCCAAGACCGCGCCGTCGTGAAGGTGGGCGAGACCAAGCCCGAGAACATCGACATCCGCGTGGTGGCCGCCACCAACAAGGACCTCGAAGTCGAGATGAAGGCCGGCCGCTTCCGCGAGGACCTCTTCTACCGCCTGAACGTCGTGCACCTGCACCTGCCGCCCCTGCGCGAGCGCGGCGAGGACATGGTGATGCTGGCGAAGTACTTCCTGGGCCGGGCCACGCGCGAATTGGCCGCGAAGGTGCGCGGGTTCACGCCGCAGGCGCTCGTCGCCATCCAGCGCTTCCGTTGGCCCGGGAACATCCGGCAGCTCGAGAACCGCATCAAGAAGGCCGTGGTGCTGGCCGACAAGCCGCTCATCGGGCCCGACGATCTCGAGCTGCGGCCCGAGAGCCTGGACCCCATCCTGCCGCTCACCGTGGCGCAGGAGGAGTGGCGCAAGCGGTACATCAACGAAGTGCTGGAGCGGAACGCGGGGAACCGCACCAAGACGGCCAAGGATCTCGGGGTCGATCCACGCACCATCTTCCGGCACCTCGAGCGCATGGACGCCGAGCGGGCGGGCCAGCCGCTGCCCGACGAGGACCTGGGCGCGCTCGGGGGAGAGGAGAGCACATGACAGATCTGTCTCACCTGTCAGACCCCGTGCGGCGAGGGGGTGTGCGCAAGTTGCTGAATTTGCTGCGCATTCATTCTGGCGCGCGGATTGCTCATCGGCTGCTGTGGGCGGGGGCCTTCCTTTGTCTTTTGCTTTCCGAGAGTTGCCTCGTGCCTCAGGACGTCGAACCCATCTCCTCGAAGGTGCACATCCCGCCGCGGGTCGTGGTGGAGAGCATCCCGAGCTATCTGTCAGCCGCGCAGATCGTGCTCACGCAGAGCTCGCTCGACCGCGCCGCCGGGTGCCACTGCCAACTCGAGTTGGAGGTGCCCATCATCGAGATGGATGACCCGACCGCGCCGCTGGTGGTGCGCTGGTTCGTGGACTACGACGAGACCAAGCCGGCGACGCAGCTCCCCAAGGGCGGCAACGGGAACACCATCCAGGGCACCGGTGTCGCGGGCGCGACGCTGCGTCCGGGGCCCAAGTTCACCTTCGACCTCGGCACGCTGAACCTGGCCGGCGACGGCACGCACGTGGTGGACGTGGTCATCGCCGAGGACGGCGCGTTCGACGACGGCGTGGCCCCGCTCAACCGCGCGATGAAGGAGGGCTACTCGTCGGCGGTGCAGCGCTTCGTGGTCTCGGTGGTCACCGACGACACCGTGAACTGCCCGAGCGTGGTGCCGTCGACGCGCATCTGCCAGGCGGACGGGGGCTCGCCGTGAAGACGCAAAGCCCGCTGCTCGTGGCCGCGCTGGCCCTGGCCCTGACGGGTGCGTGTGCGCTTCGCGCCGCGCGCATCGCCGGGACCGGGAGCCCGTGTGCGTCCGACCAGCAGTGCGGCTCCGGCGAGGTGTGCTTCTTGGGCCAGTGCCGCGGGCAGGCGGCGGCGCTGACCAACGTGCTCGCGCAGGTGCGGCCGAGCGGCGACTCGCCCTATGGCGTGACGCAGCGGCAGGGCATCGACCTGACCGTGTCCGTGGTGAACGACTTCCGCCTCTCGGAGCAGCTCGCCGTGTCGGGCACGGTGACGCAGGACGCGGACGCCGACGCGGGCTCGATCGTGAGCGCGCCGGTGGCGGGCGCGACGGTGAGCTTCGAGCCGGTCGATCCGCTCATCCCCGATCACACGCTGGGGGTCTCGGCCACGGCGGGCAAGGACGGCGCGTTCACGGTGCGGCTGCCCTCGACGAGCTGGACGGTGCAGGCCATCCCGCCCGCGCCGCTGCCGCCGGTGACCTTCCCTTTCCCGCTCTCGCAGAGCAACGGGCAGCTCTCGCTTTCGCTGCCGGCGAACGCGGCCCTCGTGAAGGTGCCGGTGGCGCTGACGGCCGGCGGGGCTCCGCTCTCGTATGCGCGGGTGATCGCGGTGGATGACGCGGGCGAGGCCCTGTCGGCGCCGTTCGTGCTCTCGGCCGCGGGCACGGGGCAGGTCGTGCTGCCGCCGAATCCGGCGCCGTTCTCGCTGCGCGTGACCGCCGCCGAGAGCAGCACCTCCACGCCGGGGCCGACGTACTCGGGCATCGGGCCCTTCGCCTCGGCCAATCCCATCCAGCGCGATCTGCCGGCCCTGGGCGCGAACGCCGTCCTCACGGGACTCGTGCTCTCGGGCGCGAGCCGTCCGGTGCCCGGCGCGCGCGTGTACGCGCTGACGACCGGCGAGCCAGGCGGCGCGAACGTGTGGTCGGTGTCCCGCTCGACGACCGCGGGCATGGACGGGTCGTTCTCGCTCGCGCTGCGCGAGGGTCAGTATGTCGTCCAGGCTGCGCCGGACACGGGCGGCGATTCGCCCGCCATCTCCAGCGAGGTCACGGTGACCGTCACCACCGCCATGAAGGACGGCATCGGCCTCTTCTGCCCGAACAAGATCTCGGCGGTGGGCCACCTCTACCGGCCCGACGGCACGCCGGCCTCGAACGTGCAGATCAACGCCACCCGCCTCCCTGGCAAGCTGGTCACCGGCCGCCTCGGCCAGGCGCGGCCCTCGAACAGCGACGGCTCGTACATCCTCGTGGGCGACTCCGGGAGCTACCAGCTCGAGCTCATCCCCACGCAGGAGAGCGGGCTGCCGCACAAGATCGTCACCGTGGAGCTGAACGACGACGGCGTCACGCTGCCCGACATCACGCTCTCGGCGCCGCTCAAGGCCGTGGGCACCATCACCGGCCAGCGCGGCGGGATCACCGAGCCCGTCGCGGGCGCCACCGTCGAGTTCTACGGCCTGGACGCGGCAGGCCAGAAGTCGCTCCTGCTCGGCGCGGGCCTGACCGATTCGCTGGGGCGCTACCAGGTGGTGCTGCCCGACGTGGGGCCGAACGACCTGTGACGCCTTCCGCCGCCCGCGGACCACAAAGCGTCCGTCGAGCGGTCATTGCTGCTACACTTCGCCCCTCGCGTGCCTCCTCGACCGCCCGAGTTCAAGAAGTACCGCGTGGCGATGTACGTCGCGTACGGGGTGGTGTGCGCGTTCCTGTTCACGCAGCTCATCCGCTCGGTGGTGGGCGACCTGTACGGCCAGTCGGTGGTGCGCCTGCAGCCCGCGCCCGCGACGCCCATGGCCTGCCTCGAGGACGTCGACCGGCTCTACGCCGAGCTGGCCTCGCGTGCGGTGCAGCCGGCGCCCGGCGGCGTGTCCGAGGGCGTGCTCTCGCGCGAGTTCGACACCTGGTCGCGGCGCTGGGAGGCCGAGATCGAGGGCGTGTCGAGCCGCTGCAAGCTCGAGGACGCGCACGAGCCGGCGCTGCAGGACCTCTCGGACGCGATGGACGCGCTCGACGAGCTTCGGCGGGTCCTGGGTCACTCGGCCGAGGACGTCACGAGGCAGTCGGGCAAGGTGCGCGACGCCCTGGCGGCGGCGCGCGGGAAGCTGCGGGTCCGCTAGCCTGAAGCGCGGGAGCGCCTATCGGGTCGGCGGAGCGCTGGGCGGCGTCAGGCCACCGGTCTGCTGCTGGCGCGGCGCCGGCGCAGGGTTCGCGGCCGGCGGCGTGCCCGCGTTCGCCCCTTGCGCCTGGGCGATCTTGCGCAGGTGCTGGCGGATGAGCGGCGCCAGCTCGCTCCCCGGGAAGAGCGAGTTCGCCTTCTCGAACGCGTCCTTCGCCTTGGCCGGCTGGTTCGTCTCTTCGTACGCCACGCCCAGGTAGTAGCCCGCCGTCTGCGCGAGCTTGCCCTGCGACTGCGCCTTGAGGAACTTCTCCATCGGCTCGATCACGCCCGGCTGGTCCTTGAGCTGCGCGCGCGCGAAGCCGAGGTGGAACCAGAGCTGCGGATCGTTCGCGTTCGGCACCAGCTCGAGGTAGCGGCCCAGCTCCTCCGAGGTGGCCTTGTGGTC
>JAFEBC010000816.1 GCA_018266095.1 Deltaproteobacteria bacterium | reverse complement strand
GCTGGCGCAGGAGCGCCGCGAGCGGTTCGGGAGCCTGAACGAGCTCTGCCACGCGCTGGAGTCCGTGGTGCCGCGCCTCACGCCCGCCCAGGAGCGGCGCATCCTCTCTGTCGTGGCGGGGTTTGCCTCGATGCCTCCGCCGCCCGCGAATGGCCGTCGCCCGCGCAGCCAGGATGGGTTGCCGGTCGGGCCCCCCGAGCCGCCGCCGGGCCTCGTGAGCCAGAGCGGTCCGTTGAGCCAGAGCGGTCCGTTGAGCCAGCCGCCGAGCCCGAACAACGGCATCGAGCGGCCGCTGAACCTCGCCATGCCCTCGGGCCCTGTCGCCGCCTCGGTGCCGCCGCTCGATCCGCTCGGCGCCAAGCTGGGCGCGCTCTCGGACGCCGTGCTGCAGCTCGAGGCGGGCATGGCCGCGACGGCCGCCGACATCACTGAGGAGAAGTCGGCGCGGCTGGATTCGCTCGCCACCATCGCCAGGCGTCTGGCCGCCGTCGAGAACGCGCTGCGCGACAAGCCGGAGCCCTTCGCGCGCGGCGACGACACCCGCGTGCGGTCGGTCGAAGAAGGGCTGCGCCAGCTCGCGCACGATCAGCTTCGGCTCAGCAATCTCCTGGGCAAGCGAACGGGCGATCGCCCCGGCTTCTTGGGGCCGCTCGTGTGGGCCTTGGTGGGAGTGCTCGGCGGCGCGGCGGCGACGTATCTGGCCCTGACACAGCGCAGGCCTGTGGCCCAGCCGAGCCAGATGACGATCGGCGAGCCCGAGAAGCGCGTGCCGGCGGTGCAGAAGTAGCTCGTCCGGAGACGTATGCTCGCCCCTAGAAGAACTGCGTTTACAGGAAGGAAAGAAGGAAGGAGCCCCTTGAGCCCCCTGGCCGACTCGTACCGTTATGGGGTGTCAGAGTTGCCGAACTCGATCATGGGATCGGTCCTGATGAGCCAGAATCGTCCCCTTCCTTCTTTCCTTCCTGTGAAGCTCTTGCTCTTGTCCGGGCTGGCTACGACGCCTGCTTCTGCGGGCACCACGTCTGCACCGTCTCGAGGAGCTGATCGAGGCCGAACGGCTTGCGCAAGAAGCCCGCGGCGCCCGGCATCAGCGGCGCGTCCTCGACCATGCCGGCGGCGGTGAGCACGACGACGGGGATCTGCGCCAGCGCGCGATCCTCGAGCTGCGCGGCGCGGAAGGCGGGGCCGTCCATCACCGGCATCGACAGGTCCAAGAGGATGAGCGAGGGGCTCTGGCCCTGGCGCAGGAACTCCAAGGCCTCCGCGCCGTTCTGCGCGAGCCGCACCTGGTAGCCCTCGTCGGAGAGGACGTCGCCGAGCGTCTCGCGGATGCCGCGGTCGTCGTCGATGACGAGGATGTCGGTGCGCTTGACCATCGAGCCACGCAGGTTAACGCGGCGCGACGGTCCGCGCATTGTGAGAAATCGTGACCGCGGGTGCGCGCGGGTGCGCGGATCGCGCTGCGCGGAGCCGCATTGCTGGTAAAGTCCACGGCGTGACGACTGCCTATACCTTGCGCGTGCGCGAGCCCGAGGCCCGCCGCGTCGAGTTCGACATCGCCTGCGACACCGGGGGCGCAGACTTCCTCGAGTTCCGCATCCCGGTGTGGACGCCCGGGAGCTATCTCATCCGCGAGCACCAGCGGCACGTGGACGGGTTCATCGCGCGCGACGAGAACGGCGCGCCGCTGCCGAGCGAGAAGTCGGACAAGCACACCTGGCGCGTGACGTGTCTGGGGAAGCGGCGCGTGACGGTGAGCTACCGGCTGCACTGCTTCGAGCTGACGGTGCGCACGAACCACGTGGACCCGTCGCACGCGTTCATCAACCCGGCGGCGGCGTGCGCGTTCGTGGTGGGGCGCGAGAACCAGCCGTGCGAGCTGCGCATGGAGACGCCGCTGCACTGGCAGACATGGGTGGCGCTGCCGATGCACGCGGGCGCGTACGTGGCGCGCGACTTCGATGAGCTCGCGGATTCGCCCATCGAGGCGGGGCCGATGGCGAGCCACCAGTACTTCTCCTTCCAGGCGCTGGGCGTGGCGCACGACGTCGTCGTGTGGGGCAAGGGCGATCTCGACGAGCGGCGGCTCGGCGAGGACATGCGCAAGATCGTGGAGGCGGAGGCGGCGTGGTTCGGCGGGCTGCCGTACCGCGAGCCGTATCTGTTCATCATCCACCTGAACGATCGCGGGCGGGGCGGGCTCGAGCATCGCCGCTCGTGTGCGCTGCTGGGGACGCGCTTCGCGTTCGGGAGCAAGAGCGGGTACGAGGACTTCCTGCAGCTCGTGGCGCACGAGCTGTACCACCTGTGGAACGTCAAGCGGCTGCGGCCGGCGGCGTTCACGCCGTACGACTGGACGCGCGAGAACCACACCACGCTCCTGTGGGCGATGGAGGGGCTGACGAGCTTCTACGAGCTCCTGGCGCTGCGGCGCGCGGGGCTGTGCTCGCCGCAGCGGTTCCTCGAGCTGTGGGCCGAGCGGGTGACCTCGCTCTTGCGCACGCCGGGGCGCAACCGGACGCCGCTCGCGCAGGCGTCGTTCGATGCGTGGATCAAGCACTACCGGCCCGACGAGACCACGGCGAACACCTCGGTGTCGTACTACCTGAAGGGCAGCATCGTCGGGCTGCTGCTCGATCTGGAATTGCGGCGGCGCACCCAGGGTCAGAGGTCGCTCGATGACGTGATGCGGCTCTTGTACCAGCGGCACGCGGAGCCGCCGGGGCTGCCTGAGGATGGCGTGGAGGCGGCGGTGCTGGAGCTCTTGCCCGAGAGCGAGCGGGCGACGATGGCGCTGTGGTTCGCGCGGGCCTTGCGCTCGACGCAGCCCTTGGAGCTGGAGCAGGCGCTCGCGGGCGTGGGGCTCTCTGCCATCATCTCGCCGGCCGATGGGAGCGACGATCGCGGCGGCGCCGAGGAGGATCCGGACGACGCGCCGGCGGTGGATGCGGCGCGCGCGTGGCTGGGCGCGGGGCTGCGCGAGCGCAACGGGCTGCTCGAGGTCACGTCGGTGGTCGAGGGCGGGCCGGCGCAGTTGTCGGGCGTGTGCGTGGGCGATGAGATCGCGGCGCTGGAGGGCTTCCGCTCCGACATGAAGACGCGGCTCTCGCGGGCGGCGGTGGGGCAGGTGGTGAAGCTGTCGGTGTTCCGCATGGACGAGCTCATCGAGCTGCCGGTGCGCCTGCAGGCCGCGCCGCGCGACACGGTGACGTTCGTGCCCGACGCGAAGGCGACGCCGGAGCAGATCGCGCTGCGCACGCAGTGGCTGGGCGAGGCGTGGCCGGAGGACGAGGCGCGGGCGTGAGCATCGTCGGGGCGCCGCTGCAGGCCGTCACCGAGGCGCTCGGCGAAGCGCTGACGGAGGCGCAGGTCGCCGCCGCGATCCTGCGCACGGGCCTGCAGCCGTTCGGGGCCGACGCGGGCGTGGTGACGCGGCTCTCCGCCGACGGGAGCGAGCTCGAGATCCTCGGCTCGGTGGGCTACACCGACGAGACCGCGCAGGCCTGGCCGCTCATCCCCGTGCAGGCGCCCCTGCCCATCTCCGAGTCGGTGCGCAAGCGCGAGCCGCTGTTCCTGTCCGGGATCGAGCTGCGTCGCTTCGGCCCGGTGCCGGGCCTGACGGCGCAGGCGGTGGTCTGCATCCCGCTCTTCGCGCGCGGGCGCATGCTGGGGGCGCTGGCGGCCACGTTCGGGGCCGAGCGGGAGTTCCCCGCCGACGAGCGGCAGCTCTTGGTGACGCTGGGGCGGCTGTGTTCGCAGGCCCTCGACCGCGCGCGGGCGTTCGAGCGGGAGCGGCAGTCGCGTGAG
>JAFEBC010000815.1 GCA_018266095.1 Deltaproteobacteria bacterium | reverse complement strand
TTCCTTGAGCGGGCGAGTGCCTGATAGGGTGCGCACTCTTGGAGCTTCGACCATGACCATCCGCAAGATCCTGATCGCGAACCGCGGCGAGATCGCCGTCCGTGTGGCCCGCACTTGCAAGGAGCTGGGCATCGCCACCGTGGCCGTCTACTCCGACGCCGACCGCGCCGCGCTGCACGTGCGCGCGTGTGACGAGGCCGTGCGCCTCGGGCCCGCGCCGTCGCGCGAGAGCTATCTCGTGCAGGACGCGGTGCTCGCCGCGTGCAAGGCCACGGGCGCCGACGCGATCCACCCCGGCTACGGCTTTCTCTCCGAGAACGCCACGTTCGCGCGCGCGTGCAAGGCGGCCGGCATCACCTTCATCGGCCCGCCGGCCGAGGCGATGGACCAGATGGGCGAGAAGACGCGCGCGCGCCGCACCATGATCGCCGCGGGCGTGCCCGTCGTGCCTGGCCTGAAGGAGCCGATCGCCGAGACGCCCGAGGCCGTCGCCGAGTCCAAGCGCTACGCTGAGTCGATCGGCTACCCGATCATGCTCAAGGCCGCGGCGGGCGGCGGCGGCAAGGGCATGCGCCTCGTCACCGAGCCGAAGGACTTCGACGCCTCGCTCGCCACCGCGCAGCGCGAAGCGCTCGGCGCCTTCGGTGACGGCCGCGTGTACTTGGAGAAGGCCATCACCCGCCCGCGCCACGTCGAGATCCAGGTCTTCGCCGACACGCACGGTCACGCCATCTACCTCGGCGAGCGCGAGTGCAGCGTGCAGCGCCGCCACCAGAAGGTGGTCGAGGAGACGCCGAGCGCCATCGTCACGCCCGAGCTGCGCGCGAAGATGGGCGAGGTGGCCGTGAAGGGCGCGCTCGCGGTGGGCTACGTGGGCGCGGGCACGTTCGAGTTCCTCGTCGACGGCAACACGCGCGAGTTCTACTTCCTGGAGATGAACACGCGCCTGCAGGTCGAGCACCCGGTCACTGAGTTGTGCTGCGGCGTCGACCTCGTGCGCTGGCAGATCGAGGTGGCGCAGGGCGCGAAGCTGCCGTGGACGCAGGCCGACGTGGCGCGGAACCTGCGCGGGCACGCGATCGAGGTGCGCCTCTACGCCGAAGATCCCGCGAAGAACTTCCTGCCCAGCCCCGGTTTCGTCGAGGAGTTGAAGCTCCCCGAGGGCCCCGGCATCCGCAACGACTGCGGCTTCACCTCGCACAGCGAAGTGCCGCGCTTCTACGACCCGATGATCGCCAAGATCGCGGCCTGGGCGCCCACGCGGCTCGAGGCCATCGAGCGCTTGAAGCGCGCGCTCTCGGAGACGATGGTGCGCGGCATCACCACCAACACCACGTACTTGAAGGGCATCCTCGGCCTCGAAGAGTTCGTGCACGGCGACTACGACACGGGCCTCTTGGCGCGCGCCGCGGATCGCCTGCTGCCCAAGAAGAAGGACGAGAAGGCGCCGCTCACCGCAGAGGAAGAGATCGCGCTCGCGGCCGCGGCCATCTGGCAGCTCGAGCAGGATCAGCGCGTGGCGCTCGTGGGCAAGTCGGTCGCGCAGGCGGAAGAGTCGGCGTGGGCCAAGGCTGGACGTCTGTCGGCGCTGCGCCGCTAGAGGGAACTCATGCGCTACCACACCATCCTGAACGGCGCTGAGCGCCTGGTCGAAGTCGTCCCGCACGGGAGCCACTTCCGCGTGCACATCTGGTCCGACGCCGAGGGGAAATCGGCGCCGCACACGCTCGACATCGACGCGGTCCACCTGCACGGCCACGCGGTCTCGCTGCTCTCCGGCAGCCGCTCGTACGCGTGCGATCTCGAGCCCGGCAATGACGGCAAGCTGGGCGTGCGCGTGAACGAGACGGTGGTGCCGCTCGAGATCCTGGATGAGCGCAAGCTGCGGCTGCGCAAGGCCTCCGGCACGTTCTCGCTCGAGGGCCCGCAGCGCATCGACGCGCCCATGCCCGGCAAGGTCGTGCGCGTCTTGGTGAAGAAGGGCGACACCGTCGCCGAGGGCCAGGGCCTCATCGTGGTCGAGGCGATGAAGATGGAGAACGAGCTCAAGAGCCCGAAGGCGGGCGTGGTGAGCGAGCTGCTCGCCGTCGAAGGCGCGGCGGTGGAGAACGGGGCGAAGCTCGCGGTGGTGACGTAGGCTGCCGACCGTGGGGGAACAAGACGGCAAGACGCTCGCCTGCCTCAAGTAATGCGTCCGTAGTGTCCACGGATATGATTCTTCCTGTGGACAGGGAGGAAGACAGCCCGAGCGAGTTTTCCAAGCGCCAAGCCCGGCGGATCCGCAGCCGTCTGCTCGACTGGTTCGCAGCGGAGGCAAGGTCGTTTTCGTGACGGCGCCGGAACTACCCCCTGTGGCGCCTGGTGGTCGTGGAGCTGCTGCTCAAGCAGGTGCGCGCCGATGCCGTGGAAAAGCGCCTACCCGAGCTGTTCGCCCGCATCCGGTCGCTCCGCGCGCTGGCGGAATGTCCGGCGAACGAAATAGAGAAGCTCCTCGGTCCCCTTGGTTTACAGCGTCAGCGTGCGGAACAGTTGTCCGGCGCCGCACGCGTCCTGGTTGAGCGCCACGCGGGAGCGGTCCCCGGATCTTTGGGCGAGTTGCGACGAATTCCGGGTATCGGCGAGTACGTCGCCCACGCACTGATGGTGTTTGGATTCGCTACACGGCTCCCCGCCATCGATGTCAATGGAATGCGAGTTGTCTCACGCTTGATGGGCGTTCGTGCTCCGACCGATCTTCGCCGGGCGAAGCGCGTTTGGGCGGGGGCGTGGGAGCTCATTCCGCCCGGACCGCGGAACACTAAGAGATTTAACTGGGCGGTGTTGGATCTGGCAGCGGCGATTTGCCGACCCGCGCCGTGCTGCGAAGACTGCCCGCTGCGGCAGGATTGCCGAAGCGCCGCAAGTTCAACGCCAACGCGGTAAGCTGGTCACAAATGCTCACGACGCAACGCAAAGAATTCCATCGCCGCCTCGCGACCAGCGGGCTCTTGACTCAGCAGAACGGCGTGCCATCGAACGCAGATAGCGACAACAAGGCGAGTCGGGCATTCGCGAAGGGGATCGCGATGCGACTGCCGGTCAAACTCAAGGAGAAGGAGCGCGCGGCGGCCCAGAGTCTCGGCAGTTGGTTCGAAGAGGCGTGCCGCAAATTCCTGACAGCTGCATTTGCTGACCTGTCGCATCTCCGACCGGGCAGTTGGCAGTTCTTCTCGGGAACCGACGCTAAGTCCATCGAGGTGTTTGAGCAGTACAAGCATCTGCGCGTCCTTGAGGATCTGGCGCGCACATCACCAGAGATCGCTGCCGCACTCGGAAGCGACTACACGATCAAGCCGGATATTGTGATCGCACGCGAAACGGAGACGGACGAATCCATCAACGCCCACAAGTCGATTGTGAATGCCGGCGTCGCAACCATGGCTTCTTTGCGACGCGCCAACGGCGGAGTCCCGTTGCTTCACGCGAGCGTGTCATGCAAGTGGACGATCCGCAGCGATCGAAGCCAGAACAGCAGGACGGAGGCCCTCAACCTGCTCAAGAATCGCAAGGGTCGAGCTCCGCACATCGTCGTAGTCACCGCGGAGCCGACGCCATCGCGCCTCGCCTCCATTGCTCTCGGAACAGGAGAGATCGACTGCGTCTATCACTTTGCTCTGCCCGAATTGGCCGAGGCGGTGGCCGACTCCGACAATGATGAAGCGAAGACGAGCCTCCAGATCATGGTCGACGGCGGGCGTCTCAAGGACATCGCTGATCTGCCGCTCGACCTGGCGATCTAAGTCTGTTTCAGACGGTCAGGCGCATTTGAACGTCATCGCTCGGAGCCTCTGCACGGCATTCGAGTGCAGCATAGATACGCTTGCCCACGGCCTTGGCTACCGGGGGAGGAAACGCGTTGCCCACCTGCCGATACGCGGCGGTCTTGCCACCCTCGAAACGCCAGGAGTCTGGGAATCCTTGGATGCGTGACACCATCGCGATGGTGAGCCGAGGCGGTTTCCCCGTCGGGTGGTCAGCTCCTGGCGCCTCATTAGCTACACCCAGGCCATCAACTCCAAGCTCAAGCCATTGCGCTCTTGCGCGAGTCGGTCCGAGATCCGGCCCACCGTGCTTTTTAGATCCACCCACCAGCGTAGGGGCCACGTCGTTCGCTCTGCGAGCCCATGCGCGGGCACCAGACCATCCGCGGCTGGCCATCAGGTCAAGCAGCGCGTGTCCAACGAAAACCCTGTTGGCGTCTGGATTCGGCCAAGCGAAGAACGGGGCGTACTTTGATTTCAGGGCGACCAGAACGAAGCGCGGGCGGAGTTGGGGCACGCCAAAGTCACAGGCATTCAGGATGCGCCACTGAACCTCGTAGCCGAGGTTGTTCAGGCGCTTGAACAGAGATCGGCGATAGCCCTCGAAGCGCGAAGACGAGAAGCCCTGAACGTTTTCCAGTAGAATAGCCTTCGGTCCAATCTCCTTGGCCAGACGTAGAGCCTCCGGGAAAAGATCGCGTTCGTCATCGGCCCCCAGCTGCTTTCCGGCGACGGAAAACGGAGGGCAGGGAACGCCGCCCGCCAGCAGGTCGACAGCTCCCGTGTAGGCGTGGCCGTTAAGCGTACGAACATCACCCTGGATGACCTTCCACCGTGGCCGATTGCGTTGCAGCGTGGCACAGGCTGCGGGCTCAATTTCGACCGCAGCGAGGTGATCGAAGCCTGCAGATTCGAGACCGAGAGCTTGGCCTCCGCCGCCCGCGCAAATCTCAAGCACAGTTGGCCGCGACAGGGCCTCCGAAACACGGAGCGCTCGAATGCTTACCTTCGGTCGTGCCTTCATCGAACGCCTCCTTCTTGATCACTAAACAAACGAACAGTACCAGACCTGATCGGAAGGGAAAGGCCAAAGTGCGGCCTCGAAGCGTTTTCCCGTTCTGCGCTACAACCCGCACATGTCGTCCACCGACCGCGTCCGCTCCGCTCTCGAGGCCTGGGCCAACACCGTCTACGCCAAGGCCGCAGCCAAACCCGGCGCCCTGCGCGCGAACACGTTCCGCACCTCCAGCGGCACCGACCTCGCCGCGCTCTATGGCCCGCCCTCCGCGCCGCCCGAATCGTACGAAGCGCAGCTCGGCCTCCCCGGCGCGTTCCCGTTCACGCGCGGCGTGCAGCCGACCATGTACCGCGGGCGCTTCTGGACCATGCGCCAGTACGCGGGCTTCGGCACGGCCGAGCAGACGAACGCGCGCTTCCACTACCTCCTCGGCGGCGGCCAGACCGGCCTCTCGACCGCGTTCGACCTGCCCACGCAGATGGGCCACGACTCCGACGCGCCGCGCGCCAAGGGCGAGGTCGGCCGCGTGGGCGTGGCCATCGATTCCATCGAGGACCTCGGGCGCCTCTTCAAGGGCATCCCGCTGGCGAAGGTCTCCACCTCGATGACCATCAACGCCACCGGCGCCACGCTGCTCGCGCTGTATCAAGCCGTGGGCGAGGCGCAGGGCGCGCGGCCCGACGAGCTCTCGGGCACCATCCAGAACGACGTGCTCAAGGAGTACATCGCGCGCGGCACGTACATCTATCCGCCCGCGCCCTCGATGCGGCTCATCACCGACACCTTCGAGTACTGCGCGAAGGTGATCCCCAAGTTCAATCCGATCTCGATCAGCGGCTACCACATCCGCGAGGCGGGCTCGACGGCCGCGCAGGAGATCGCGTTCACGCTCGGCGACGGCATCGCCTACGTCGAGGCCGCGGTGAAGAAGGGCCTGGACGTCGACGCGTTCGCGGGCCGCTTGAGCTTCTTCTTCAATGTGCACAACCACTTCCTCGAGGAGGTGGCCAAGTTCCGCGCCGCGCGCCGCATGTGGGCGAAGATCATGCGCGACCGCTTCCACGCCAAGGATCCCAAGAGCTGGATGCTCCGCTTCCACGCGCAGACGGCGGGCTCGACGCTCACCGCGCAGCAGCCCGACAACAACGTCGTGCGCGTGGCGCTGCAGGCCTTCGCGGCAGTCTTGGGCGGCGCGCAGTCGCTGCACACCAACGGCCGCGACGAGGCGCTCTCCTTGCCCACCGAGGCCAGCGCGCGCATCGCGCTGCGCACGCAGCAGATCATCGCCTACGAGAGCGGCGTCTGCGACCTCATCGACCCGCTCGGCGGCGCCTACGCGCTGGAGGCGCTCACGGACGATCTCGAGGCCAAGGCGTCCGCGCTCATCGAGAAGATCGACGGCATGGGCGGCATGGTGGAGGCCATCGCGCAGGAGTTCCCGCAGCGCGAGATCGAGGACGCCGCCTTCACCTACCAGCGCGAGATCGAGGAGAAGAAGCGCACCATCGTGGGCGTGAACGACTTCGTGGTGCAGGGCGAGCCGCCGTTCGACACCATGAAGGTCGATCCCGCGCTCGAGGAGGAGCAGGTCGTGCGCGTCCGCGCCTTCCGCGCCGCGCGAGATCAGGCCGCCACCACGCGCACGCTCGACGCCCTCGCTCGCGCCGCCGAAGGCCAGGAGAACCTCATGCCCTTCATCGTCGACGCGGTGAAGGCCAAGGCCACGCTCGGCGAGGTCGCGAACACGCTGCGCAAGGTGTTCGGCGAGCACGGCCACTAGCGGCCCGAGCCCCCGGCGGGCCAGCGGCGGCCCGCTGACGCAACGCGGCGGGTGTCCCCGGGCGACCCCTGCTAGCCTTCGCCGATGTTGCAAAAGGAACAGCGCACGAAGGATCTCGCTGTCCTCGCGCTCGGTTGCGCGCTGGTCGTGCTCGCCTCGCCGCTGCGCCTGTTGTGGATGCGCGACGACTCACCGTGGCTCTTGCCCTTCCTGGTGTGGGGCGCGCTCATCGCGCTCGGCGCCTTCGCCCTCCGGCTGCCGAGACCGTAGATGCTCTCGGCGCTCGGCCAATTGGCGCTCGCGGGCGTGGCCTACCTGCTGCTGCTGTGCGGCGTCGCGCTCGCGGTCGACCGCGGCCTCGTGCCCGCGCGCATCGCCAAGCACCCGCTGGTGTCGGCGCTGGCCTTGGGCGTGTACGCGTCCTCGTGGAGCTTCTACGGCTCGGTCGGCTTCGCGCGCCGGCAGGGCTACGTGTTCCTCACCATCTATCTGGGCGTCACGCTCGCAGCGCTCGTCGTCCCGCAGGTCTGGCTGCCCGTCCTGCGCCTCGCGCGCGAGCGGCAGTTGAGCTCGCTCGCCGACCTCTTCGCCTTCCGCTACAGGAGCCCCTGGGTCGGCCCGCTGGTCACGTTGTTCATGCTCGCGGGCGCGCTGCCGTACCTCGCCCTGCAGATCCGCGCCGTCAGCGAATCGCTCGGCGTGCTCGTCGAGCGCCCCAATCCGGTGCTGCTCGGCCTCGGCATCTGCGCCGTGCTCACCGTCTTCACCATCCTCTTCGGCGCGCGCCACCTCTCGCCGCGCGAGCGCCACGACGGCCTCGTCGCCGCCATCGCCTTCGAGTCGATGATCAAGCTGCTCGCCCTCCTCGCGGTGGGCGTGTTCGCGCTCACGCACGTGTTCCAGGGGCCCGCCGATCTGTCGCGCTGGCTCGACGCGCACCCCGAGGCGCTGCGCGCCCTCTACCAGCCCGCGCGCGAGGGCCCGTGGAGCACGCTCCTCCTCCTGAGCTTCTCCGCCGCGTTCCTCCTGCCGCGCCAGTTCCACATGGCCTTCGCCGAGAGCGACAGCGAGGCCTCGCTGCGCACGGCCGCGTGGGCGCTGCCCTTGTACCTGTTGCTCTTGAACGTGCTCATCCCGCCCATCCTCTGGGCCGGCACCGTGCTCGCGCCGCACGCCGATCCCGACTTCTATGTGCTGCAGATCGCCGCCGTGAAGGGCGCAGGCTGGCTGCAAGTGCTCGTCTTCGTGGGCGGGCTCTCGGCCGCGAGCGCCATGCTCATCGTCACCGCGCTCGCGCTGGGCTCGATGAGCCTCAATCACCTCGTGCTGCCGCTCTGGTCCCTGCGCGCGCGCAAGGATCTCTACCGCGCCCTCCTCGGCACGCGCCGCACGCTCATCGCGCTCATCATCTTCTCGGGCTTCGGCTTCTTCCTCCTCTTGCAGCAGCGCCGCGGCCTCGCAGAGCTCGGCCTCGTGTCGTTCGTCGCCACGGCGCAGTTCCTGCCGGGCCTGTTGGGCGTCCTCTTCTGGCGCCGCGCCAATCAAGCGGGCTTCCTCGCGGGCCTCTGCGGGGGCGTCGCCGTCTGGGCGATCCTGCTCTTTGTGCCCTTGCTCACCCGCGCGGAGCTCTTGCCGCAGGCCTTCGCCGTCAGCGGCTTCTTCGGCAGCGAGAAGCTCGATCCGTGGGCCTTCTCGACCTTCCTGTCGCTCTCGGTGAACGGCTTCTTCTTCACCCTCGTGTCCGTCTACTGGCCCGCCGGCGCCGCCAACGAAGAGGCCGCCAACGCCTGCCGCCGCGACGCCTTCGAGCTGACCACGCTCGTCCCGCGCGCCGCCTCGCCCGCGGAGTTCCGCGACCTCTTGCTCCCGATCCTGGGCTCCGCCGCCGCCGAGCAGGAGGTGCAGCGCGCGCTCGAAGACCTCTCGATGGAAGCGACCGAGGCGCGGCCCGTCGAGCTCGCGCGCCTGCGCGATCGGCTGGAGAAGAACCTCTCCGGCCTCATGGGCCCCGTGCTCGCGCGCGTCGTCGTCGACGAAGGCGTGCGCATGGATTCGCGGGCCCGCACCGCGCTCGCCGATCACCTGCGCTCCCTCGAAGATCAGCTCCACGCCGCCCGCGTCCCGCTGCGTGGCGCCGCCGCCGAGCTGGAGGCCGCGCGCCGCTACTTCCGCCGCCTGCTCGAGGACCTGCCCTTGGGCGTCTGCGCCGTCGGCCCCGATCAGGACGTGACCGTGTGGAACCGCGCCCTCGCCCGCCTCTCTGGCGTCGCCGCAGGCAGCGCGCTCGGCCTCCACCTCGCCAAGCTCCCCGCGCCCTGGGGCGAGACCCTGAGCTCCTTCTTCGCCACCGGCGAGACCGACAAGGACGAGCTCTGGCTCCACTCCGGCGGCCAGCCGCGCTGCTTCGCGCTGCACAAGTCGCTGCTCGAGGACTCCGCCGTGCCGCTGACCTCGACCATCCAGCAGGGCGGCGCCGTGCTGCTCCTCGAAGAGCTGACGCAGGCCAAGTCGCTGCAGGCGCAGCTCCTGCACCAGGACCGCCTCGCCTCCGTGGGCCGCCTCGCCGCCGGCGTCGCGCACGAGGTGGGAAATCCGCTCACCGGCATCGACAGCATCGCGCAGAACCTGCGCCACGACACCGATCCGGAGTCCACCAAGGAGCGCGCGGAGATGATCCTGGAGCAGACGCGCCGCATCGACGCCATCGTGCGCTCGCTCATCCGCTTCAGCCACGTGGGTCACCTGCGCCCGGGCTCGACGCGCCTCTTCCGCGGCGAGCGCTTCCCCCTGCACCTCGCCGTGGACGAAGCCCTGCGCCTCGTGCGCCTCTCTCGCAGCGCCCGCGCCGTCGAGTGCGAGGACAAGGTGCCGCGCGAGCTCATCCTGGAAGGCGATCGGCAGCAGCTCGTGCAGGTCTTCGTCAACCTGCTCACCAACGCCTGTGACGCCTCGCGCCCCGGCAGCAAGGTCCAGGTGCGCGCGCACAGCGACAAGGGCCGCGCCGCCATCGAGGTCGTCGATCAGGGCGAGGGCATCCCCGACGAGATCCGCGGCCGCATCTTCGAGCCCTTCTTCACCACCAAGGCCCCCGGCGAGGGCACGGGCCTGGGCCTCTCGCTCGTCTACAGCATCGTGCGCGACCACCACGGCGAGGTGTCCGTGGACAGCGCGCAAGGCCGCGGCACCACCGTCACCGTCTTCCTCCCAGAACAAGCGCAGAGCGACGCGCGCGGAGCCACTCCATGAGCCGCATCCTCCTCGTCGAAGACGAGGCCGTGATCCGCACCGAGCTGCGCCGCTTCCTCACGCGCTCGGGCCACGAGATCGCCGAGGCCGCCTCGGTGCGCGAGGCGCAGTCCGACCACGAGCTGACGAGCTTCGATCTGGTCATCGCCGACCTGCGCCTGCCGGGCGAACCTGGGACCGCGCTCATCCCCCACGTGCAGGGCACGCCGGTGCTGATCATGACGAGCTACGCCACCGTGCGCTCCGCGGTGGACGCGATGAAGGCGGGCGCCGCCGACTACATCAGCAAGCCCTTCGATCACGACGAGCTCCTCCTGGTGGTCGAGCGCCTCGTGCAGCACAAGCTGCGCCTGCGCCAGACGGCCGCGCTCAAGAGCGAGGTCGAGCGCGTGTGGCCGGTCGACGGCATGATCGGCGCGTGCCAGGCGATGCAGGACGTGTTCGATCGCATCCGCAAGGTCGCGCCCACGAGCTCCACCGTGCTCATCCTCGGCGAGAGCGGCACCGGCAAGGAGCTGGTCGCGCGCGCCGTGCACCGCCAGAGCCCGCGCCGCGAGGCGCCGTTCATCGCCGTCAACTGCGCCGCCATCCCCGACGGCCTCATCGAGAGCGAGCTGTTCGGTCACGAGAAGGGCGCGTTCACGGGCGCGGTGGCCGCGAGCTCGGGCCTCGTGGAGGCGGCCGACGGCGGCACCTTGTTCCTCGACGAGATCGGCGAGCTCCCCGCGGCCGCTCAAGCGCGTCTGTTGCGAGTCCTCCAAGAGGGCGAGGTCCGCCGCGTCGGGTCAGCTCGATCGCGGAAGGTGGACGTGCGCATGCTCGCCGCCACGCACCGCGACCTCCCTCAGCAACTGCGCGACGGACGCTTCCGCGAAGACCTCTACTTCCGCCTGCGCGTCCTCGAGATCCGCCTGCCGCCGCTGCGCGAACGCAAAGAGGACCTCCTCCCGCTCGCCGACTTCCTCCTCGCGCAGGCCTGCAAGCGCTTGAACCGCCCGCTCTACTCCTTCGCGCCCGACGCGCGCGACGCCATCGCCGGCCACCGCTGGCCCGGCAACGTGCGCGAGCTCGACAACGCCATCGAGCGCGCCGTCATCCTCGCCGACAGCGATCAGCTCACCGAGGACCTGCTCGCCCTCGCGCCCGAGCAGCCCGTCGATCAGCTCGAGGCCTCGCCCTCGCTCATCGAGTACTTCAAGCGCTTCGTGCAGGAGCACCAGGAGAAGCTCTCCGAGACCGAGCTCGCGCGCCGCCTCGGCATCAGCCGCAAGGCGCTCTGGGAGCGCCGCATCCGCTTCAGCCTGCCGCGTCCAAAGTAATTGTCCGCTTGCGTCAAATCGCCAGCCGGCTGGCGTCGAACACTGCGCAAATAAATTCGCACCTGATCTCAATATCTTGTCGCCGCGCTTTGACGCAATCCGCCGAACGCACCGCGTCGGTTACAGAAGGTAACACGCACTTGTTACCCGATTGCCACACACCTGCGCGCCGCGCGTGCAACCGTGCGAAATCACACACCTGCGCCGTCGTCACGAAACTTGCTCCTGGAGGACCGCCATCGAGCAGCCCCCACTTCGCCAGGAGATCGGTCCATGCACCGTTCGCTCACCGTTGCGGCAGCACTCGCGCTCGTCCTCCTCGCCACTCCCGCCCACGCAGTGAAGGTCTACGAGAACGCAGATCAAGGCACGAACCTCAACGTCGGCGTCCTCTTGCAGCCGCAAGCGCAGGTGACCCTCGACGGCGCCCCCACCGGCACCGACCCCGCCTTCGACTTCTTCGCGCGGCGCGCCCGCGTGCTCGTCTACGGCACGGCGTTCAAGAAGATCGGCTGGTTCCTGGAGACCGACGAGCCCAACTTCGGCAAGAAGGGCGACTTCACCGGCCAGTTCTTCGTGCAGGACGCCTGGGTCTGGTACCAGATCGCCGAGTCGATGCCGACCTACATCGACGCGGGCATGATGCTCCTGCCCTTCTCGCACAACGGCCTGCAGAGCGCGGCCTCGCTCAACACCATCGACTACCACTCGGGTGTCATCAAGTACAACTCGGCCAAGGTCTTCCGCGACTTCGGCGTGCAGCTCCGCGGCTTCTTGCTCGACAAGGCGATTCATTATCGATTGGGCATCTTCAACGGCACCGACGGCGTGGCCAACACGGTGGGCGCGGGCGGCGCGATCACCGCCGCGGGCAAGAACACCAAGGACCTCCCGATGTTCGTCGGCCAGGTCCGCTACAACATCATGGGCAGCGAGGACGGCTTCTTCTTCGCGGGCGTGGGCTTCGCCGAGAAGCCGGTGATCAACGTCGGCGTCAGCGGCCTCTTCCAGACCGACGCGGGCGTCTCCAGCACCACCGGCACGCCGGCCACTGCCGTCTACAACAACGCCAGCGCCTTCAACGCCGACGCCTACGTCGACTACCCGCTCGAGGGCGACATGGCGATCACCGCGCAGCTCGCGTTCTTCCACTATGACAACGGCCCCAACGCCAGCACCACGGGCAACGGCGGCTTCATCGAGGCCGGCTTTCGCTACTCGGTGATCGAGCCCGTGGTCGGCTTCGACTTCTTCAACTCGGACGAGGTCGACGGCGCGCCCAAGAAGGGCTCGCTGCGCAAGTGGACCGCTGGCGTCAACTACTTCGTCGCCAAGAACACGGCCAACGTGAAGCTCGAGGTCTCGGGCACGCGCTCGGGCGATCCGGGCACGGCCAAGAACGTGAAGGCGGTCACCATCCAGTCGCAATTGTTCTTCTGACCTCCACCAGGGGCGAGCTTCCGCTCCCCCTGGACCCTCAGCACGCAAGCCTGAACCAGCACTGAGCTGAAGAAGGAGAACGCGCCCGCCATGTCGAAATCGATCGCGCCCCACGGAAAGCACACGCGGATCCCGACGCTCGCCGAGTACGACCGGCTGTATCGCGAGAGCATCGAGGACCCGAGGTCGTTCTGGGGCAAGCAGGGCGAGCGCGTCACCTGGTTCCACCCGTTCCACTCGGTGCTCGACATCGACACCGAAGAGGTGGACTTCTCCTGGTACCAAGGCGGGCGGCTCAACGTCAGCTTCAACTGCGTTGACCGCCACGCCGCCGAGCGGCCCAACAAGACGGCCATCTTGTGGGCGGGCAACGAGCCCGGCGAGTACAAGCACATCACCTACCGCGAGCTGAAGCACCAGGTGGCGCGCCTCGCCAACGTGCTCAAGGCCAAGGGCGTGCAGAAGGGCGACCGCGTCTGCATTTACTTACCGATGATCCCCGAGGCCGCGTACGCCATGCTGGCCTGCGCGCGCATCGGCGCCGTGCACTCGGTGGTGTTCGCGGGCTTCTCGGCGGAGTCGCTGCGCGACCGCATCATCGACGCGGGCTGCAAGGTGGTCATCACCGCGAACGAGGCGCCGCGCGGGCCGAAGAAGGTCGCGCTCAAGCACATCGTCGACGTGGCGGTCGACGGCCTCAAGGTGGTCGAGAGCGTGCTCGTCGCGCGCCGCACCTCGACGGATGTGCCGATGACTGTAGGGCGCGACACGTTCCTCGACGAGGAGATGAGCCGCCAGCGCTCGACCTGCCCCGTCGAGTGGATGGCCTCGGAGGACCCGCTCTTCATCCTCTACACGTCGGGCTCGACCGGCAAGCCCAAGGGCGTCCTGCACACCACCGCGGGCTACCTCATCTACACGGCGATGACGCACGATCTCGTCTTCGATCTGCGCCCCGACGACATCCACTTCTGCACCGCCGACGTGGGCTGGGTGACGGGCCACAGCTACATCGTGTACGGGCCGCTCTGTAACGGCGCCACCTCGGTGATGTTCGAATCAGTACCGAATTATCCGGACTCGGGCCGCATCTGGAGCGTGGTCGACGACACCAAGGCCACCATACTCTACACCGCGCCCACCGCCTTGCGCGCGCTGCGCCGGGCCGGCGACGACTTCGTCAAGAAGCACTCGCGCAAGAGCCTGCGCCTCCTCGGCACCGTCGGCGAGCCGATCGATCCCGAGACCTGGCAGTGGTACCACGACGTCGTCGGCGAGCAGCGCTGCGACATCGTCGACACCTGGTGGCAGACCGAGACCGGCGGCGTGCTCATCTCGCCGCTCGCGGGCGTCACGCCCATGAAACCCGGCTCGGCCACGCGGCCCTTCTTCGGCGTGAAGCCGCTCTTGGTCGACGAGGCGGGCGCGCCCATCGAATGGAAGCAGGGCACGGCCATCCAAGGAAACCTGTGCCTGGCGAGCGCGTGGCCCGGCCAGGCGCGCACCATCTGGGGCGACCACCGCCGCTTCCGCGAGACGTACTTCTCCAAATTTCCAAATCTCTACTTCACCGGCGACGGCTCGACGCGCGACGAGGACGGCGACTGGTGGATCACCGGCCGCGTCGACGACGTGCTCAACGTCAGCGGCCACCGCATCGGCACCGCCGAGCTCGAGAGCGCGCTGGCGCAGAACGACGCCGTCGCCGAGAGCGCCGTGGTCGGCTACCCGCACGACCTCAAGGGCCAGGGCATCTACGCCTACGTGGTGGTGAAGCCCGAGTTCAAGGACCAGAACGCGGACCAGATCATCGGCGCGCTCAAGGAGACGGTGCGCCACGTCATCGGCCCCATCGCCACGCCCGACAGGATCACCCTCGTCAGCGGCCTGCCCAAGACGCGCTCGGGCAAGGTCATGCGCCGCATCCTGCGCAAGGTCGCGCACGGCCAGTTCACCGAGCTGGGGGACATCACCACCCTCGCCGATCCCGGCGTGGTCGAGGAGATCATCGCAGCCGCCAAGAAGGGCTGAGTCGTCACACGTTCGTCACGTTCCACAGGCCATTTGTTAACAAACCAGAGCCGTCTTTCAGACGCTGCCGCAGCGCCACCACAGTCGCGTCCTCACGGAGACCCCTCATGAGCGCCCAGGAACAATCCATCGATTCCAGCACGCTGCGACGCGTGATCTTCGCGTCGTCGCTCGGCACGTTGTTCGAGTGGTACGACTTCTACCTCTACGGAACGCTCGCCGTGTTCTTCGGCAGCAAGTTCTTCCCGCCCGGCAACCCCACCACGCAATTGCTCGCCAGCCTCGCCACCTTCGGCGCCGGCTTCGGCGTGCGCCCGCTCGGCGCGCTCGTGTTCGGCCACATCGGCGACCTCATCGGCCGCAAGTACACCTTCCTCGTCACCATGGCGACGATGGGCCTCTCGACCGCGCTGGTCGGCTTCTTGCCCACGTACGATCAGATCGGCGTCTCGGCCACCATCATCCTCGTCGCGCTGCGCCTCCTGCAGGGCCTCGCGCTCGGCGGCGAATACGGCGGCGCCGCGACCTACGTGGCCGAGCACGTGCCCGACGCGCGCCGCGGCTACTACACGGCCTTCATCCAGACCACCGCCACGCTCGGCTTCTTCGTCTCCATGATCGTCATCGGCGTCACCCGCAAGTCCTTCGGCGAGGACGCCTTCAAGGCCGGCGGCGGCGCGCTCGGCGGCATCGCGGGCTGGCGCATCCCCTTCCTCATGTCGTTCCTGCTGCTCGCGGTGAGCTTCTACATCCGCCTCAAGATGCAGGAGAGCCCGCTCTTCTCGAAGCTCAAGGTGGAGAAGAAGGTCTCGGTCAACCCGCTCAAGGAGTCGTTCACCAACAAGGTCAACCTGCGCTTCGTCCTGCTCGCGCTCTTCGGCGCCACCGCCGGCCAGGGCGTCGTCTGGTACACGGGCCAGTTCTACGCGCTCAGCTTCCTGCAGGCCTCGCTCAAGCTCGACTGGTTCCCGGCCTACGTCATCCTCTCTTGCGCGCTCGCGCTCGGCACGCCGTTCTTCCTCGTGTTCGGCTCGCTGTCGGATCGCATCGGCCGCAAGAAGGTCATGCTCACCGGCTGCGCGCTCGCGGCGATCACCTACGTGCCCATCTACATGGCCATGAAGGCGGTCGCGAACCCCAGCGGCGCGACCAAGATCCTCTGGGAGAACCTCTCCGCGGGCACGCTCGTCATCATGGTGCTGCTCGTCTTCGTGCAGCTCATCTACGTGACCATGGTGTACGGCCCCATCGCGGCCTTCCTCGTCGAGCTCTTCCCCACCAACATCCGCTACACCTCGATGTCGCTCCCGTATCACCTCGGCAACGGCTGGTTCGGCGGCTTCCTCCCGCTCATCGCCACCGCGGTCGCGGCCTCGGCCACGGCCAAGGAGGCCTTCGGCAGCGGCTCCATCTACGCGGGCCTCATCTACCCGATCGTGGTCGCGCTCATCACGCTCGTGGTCGGCGGCCTGTTCATCAAGGAGACCAAGGACCACAAGATCGACACGCTCGTGTCCGCCGAGAGCACGGGCGAGCGCTTCGACTGGATGACGGTGATGACCACCTGGGCCATCGGCTACGTGCTGCTCGCGGTGGCCTCGAAGTTCGTGCCGATGGTGGCCGGCTTCGGCTTCGCGATGGGCGGCGTCGGGGACTTCCTGTTCAACCTCATCCCCGCGTTCGGCCTGGCCTTCGTGCCCGCGATCTTCTTCCGGCTCACCTTCCCGAACAGCAAGTCCATCGGCCTCGTCATCGGCTGCCTCGTGGTGATGGTCGCGATCGGCGCGGGGCTGCACCCGGCCTTGAAGAACATGGGCGGCGGGATGAAGTTCTTCGCGGACCCGATCATGCTCGTGGTGTACGTGGCGATCCTGCTGGGCGCCTACACGGCGATGAAGCCGAAGGGGGCGGCGGCCTAGCGCGTCAGCGCGTGAGCGAACCGGTGGCCGTCCACGAAGGCGACCACCGATTCGCGCGCCTCGAGCCCGTGCGCCGCGGCCCTAGGCCGACAAGCGGCGAATGAGGTCCTTCATCAGCGCGTGCCACTCCTCGCTGAGGTCGCCATCCCAGAGGTCCTGAAGCTCTGACTTGCTCTCGATCTGGCTCGCGCAGGCCACCGCCAGGGCCCGAAGCTGCTCGGTGCACCCGTCGCGATGTGCGTCCACCCAGTCCGCGGCCTCGTCCGGAATCGCGCCGGGGCGCCCCAGCGCAGCAGCGACGACCTCGGCGGCCGCGAGCCCGACAAAGCAGTCGGTCAGGTCGCGCTCCTCCTCGGGCGCGGCCTCGACGACCTTGGCCAGCGCGCCCCGCACCGACGACCAATCGGAGAGCTCCGCGAGCCAATCCTCTGCTTCATCGTTCTCGAACGGCTCAAGTCCCCATGCGCTCACGTGCTCGCCCTCCTGCCGATGGTCCAGCCGCTACAGCGCCCGCCGCATCGCCGACAGCCGCCCGCTGCGCGTCCACTCCGCGAGCTGCTTCCCCAGCGTGGCCACCAGCGCCGCCCGCTCCCGCTGCGCGTCCGCGCGCAACGGCCCTTCCGCCAGCTCCAAGAGCACGTCCAGATCATGCAGCGCGCCCAGCCCGTCCTGCAGCGGCACCAGCGCCGCGATCAGCGCCTGCATCGCCGCCGGGAACGCCGGCACCAGGAGCTCCGCAGTGTACCGCAGCTTCTTCAAGCTGATCCGCAGCGCGTGCGCCGCCTTCGGCTCCAGCGTGCGCGCGTCGTCGAGCCGCGACTCACACGTGACCACGAGCTTCGCCAGCCGCGCCCGCAGCCGATGGCCCGCGAGCTTTCCCGCCAGCTCCTGAGCCTCCATCGCGCGCGTCAGCTTCGGCAGCGTCTTCGAGTTCAGCTTCGCGAGCGAGAGCGATAGCTTGCGCGCGTGCTTGTCCAGGAGCCGCGTGTGCTCATCCTCGGGCCGCCCACCCGCGCCCAGCCGCTCGCGCAGCTCCCGGCCCACGTGCAGCTCGCGCAGCGCGCCCGCGGTCTTCTGCGTCTTCGCCAACGCGCTCTCGAGCCGCCTCACGTCGCGCTTCCCGAACAGCGCCACCGCCGCGCGCAGCCGCCGCAGGCTCACGCGCAGGTCATGCACCGGCCCCGGCTCGCACGCATGCGCCGCGCGCCCCGCCTGCCGCTGCACCTCGGCCACGCGCCAAGCGAACCAGCGCCGCGCCGCCTCCTGTGCAGGCGTGTCGGGCAAGAGCCCCTCTGGCGCCGCAGCCTTCTTCACCCCGCCTCCGAGCCGTTCTCTACAGCGGCCACTGTAACGCCCCTGCGAATCGGAGGTAGCGTTCATGTGACGTGACGACGCGCGCGCCAGCGGTGAGCTGGCTCATCCCCATCCAGAACGCCGAGGACACGCTCGCGGAGGCGCTCTCGGGTGTGCTCGCGCAGCGCCACGCGCCCGACTTCGAGGTCGTGTGCGTCGACGATGCGTCCCGCGATCGCACGCCCGAGCTGCTCGCGGACTTCGCCCGCGCCGACCCTCGCATCCGCATCATCAAGGGCCAAGGCACGGGCCTCGTCGACGCGCTCAACCTCGGGTTCGCGCACTGCACGGGCGATCTCGTCGCGCGCATGGACGCAGACGATCTCGTCTCCCCCGATCGCCTCTCGCTCCAATGCGCCTATCTGCGCGACCACCCCGGGTGCGCTGGAGTCGGCTCCCGCGTGCGCCTCTGGCCGCAGCCGCTCACGCAGGGCGCAGCGCGCTTCCAGGCCTTCCTCGACGACACGCTCACGCACGAGCAGCTCCACGCCGCGCGCTTCATCGAATCGCCCCTCGTGCACCCGACGCTCACGCTGCGCCGCGAGGTCCTTCAAGCGCTGCACGGCTGGCGCGATCTGGGCTTCGCCGAGGACTGGGACCTCGTGCTGCGCCTCCTCCACGGCGGCCACCGCCTCGCCAAGGTCCCCGAGGTCCTCCTCGACTGGCGCGACCGCCCCCAGCGCCTCACGCGCACCGGCTCGGCCTACCGCGCCGAACAGCACATGCGCCTGCGCGCGTACCACCTCGCGAACGGCCCGCTGAAGAATCGCGCCTTCGATCTCTGGGGCGCCGGCCCCACTGGCAAGCGCCTCCTGCGCGCGCTCGAATCGCACGGCCTGCGTCCACGCAAGGTCTTCGACATCGACCCACGCAAGCACGTCGCCCGCGGCGTCACCATCACGCCCGGCTCCGACATCCGTCCGCCCGACGGCACGCTCCTCCTCTGCGCCGTCGGCGCCGCCAGCGCACACGAATCGCTGCGCGCCGCCCTCGAGCCCGTGGGGTACCGTGAGGATGACACCTACATCTTCTGTGCATGACGCGCGCTCGTGCTAAAACGAGCCTCCTGTGACGGACAAGCTCCAAGGCCTCGGCCGTCTGCTCGTCGACCGCGGCGTGCTCGATCAGGCCGCCGTCGACACCGCCCTGGCCCAGCCGGAGGCGAGCGAGGCGCGCTTCCTCTCGCGCTTGCTCCAGCAGGGCCTCGCCAACGAGTTCGATCTCGTCTCGATCCTCGCCGAGCACTTCGGCATGCCGGGCGTGGACCTCTCGCAGAGCGCGTTCCTCTTGGACGTGCTCGACCTCGTGCCGCGCCCCGTGGCCGAGGGCGATCAGATGCTGCCGCTCTCCACCGAGGGCGGCAGGCTGCACGTGGCCGTCGCAGCGCCCGGCGATTCCGAATCCACCGCGGATGAAGTCCGCTTCATCACCGGCATGGAGGTCTCGCTCTACGTCGGCCTCACCGAGCCGCTGCGCGCCGCCATCGCCCAGTCGTACGACATGCGCGAGAAGGGCGGCACGATCTGGGTCGGGCCGGGCCTCAATCCGCAGTCCGATCCGGGCCTCTGCATCATCGAGCCGCTCGGCCCGCCCATCGTCGAGGACGCCGAGCCCATCGAGGACGAGGCCACGCTCCCCAGCGCCACGCGCCCCGAGGCGCTCGAGCGCGCGCTTGCTGCCCAAGCCGCGCAGGCCCGCTCGAACGAGGCCGTGATCGACCTCGCGCCCGTCACCACCAAGCCCACCACCGGCAAGATCCAGCCGCTGCCGCCCAAGGCCGAGCCCAAGCCGCTCGAGCTCTCCATCGAGCCCGCGCCCGTCTCGCGTCCGCCCTCGTCGCCCGCGATCCCGCAGATCAAGAAGACCGAGCCGCCGCCGCCCAAGACCACGCCGATCTCGCTCGATCCCAAGGTCAAGGCGCCCATCATCGACATCGAGATCGGCGACGACGAAGAGGAAGAAGAGGTCCTCGAATCCGTCCGCGTCGGCCCCAAGCGCATCCTCGTGGTCGACGACGAGGCCGACATCGTGCGCCTCTGCCTGCGCGCGCTGCAGAGCAAGGGCTACCTCGTCGACAGCGCGTCGGACGGCGCCATCGCCGAGAAGATGCTGCAGACCAAGGACCCGTACGATCTGGTCCTGCTCGACGCGATGCTGCCGCAGGTGCACGGCTTCGAGATCTGCCAGCGCATCAAGGCCAGCCCCAAGCTGCGCACAGCTCAAGTGGTGATGATGAGCGCCGTCTACCGCGGCTGGCGCTTCGCGCAGGACGCGCACGAGACGTACGGCGCGGACGACTATCTGGAGAAGCCGTTCCACCTCGCCGAGCTTCTGCGGCGCGTCGAGGAGCGGCTCGCGCAGGGCAAGGCCGCGCAGCCCGCCAAGAAGGAGGTCGAGGCGCTCTACAAGGAGGGCCTCATCTTCTTCGAGGACAAGAAGCTCCCCGAGGCGCGCGCGAAGCTCGAGGCCGCGCTCAAGGAGGACCCGTTCTCGCCCAAGGCGCACTTCGCGCTGGCCCGCGTGCTGGCCGCGCAGGGCGACGGGTACCGCGCCATCACAAGCTACGAGCGCGCCATCGAGCTGCGGCCCAATCTGTTCCCGGCCTTGCGCAATCTGGCCCAGCTCTACTTGACCAAGGGCTTCCGGCGGAAGGCCGCGGAGACCTTCGAGCGCGCGCTGCAGTCGGCGCCCGATCCGCAGACGCGTGAGTCCCTGCGGACGAGCCTCTTGCGCCTCTTGTAGCCGCGGACCCCGCATGCGCGACTCCACGATGCGCGACTCCTCCCTGCGCGACGCCCCTCTGCGAGACGCCCGCTAGTGGATCGCAACCGCCTCTCGCTCCAGGCCTGGCTGTGGACCCTGGGCGCCATCGCGCTGATGGTCGCCGCGCGCCACGTTCCGCTCGCCTTCCTCGACACAAGCCCACTCGCGCGCCTGCCCGGCTCTCCGTGGATGGAGCTCCTCTTCCCCAGCGGAACGCCCACCTCGATCGCGGCACTGAGCCTCTCCTCGCTCGTGGTCGTGCGCGGCGCGCTGGCCCTCTTCGGCGATCGCGAGCAGCCCTCGCCGCGCCAGGAGCTCATCGCGACGCTCGTGTTCATCCTCTTGTCGTCGATCCAGGCGCTGGGCCTCGCGCGCTACCTCACCACCGTCCAGCTCGGCGACCGCTTCCTCGTCGATCCCGCAGCCACCTTCTTCGTCCCGCTGACCACGCTCACGCTCACGGCCGGCGCGGGCCTGTTGTGGCTCCTCTCGCGCACCATCTCGCGCCGCGGGATCGGCCACGGCCCGCTCGTCCTGCTCGCCTTCAACGCCGCCTCGCTGCAGCTCCTCGAGCTCGTCACCGGCTCGATCCCCCTCGACGACTGGCCGCACGTCCTCGCGGCCCTCCTGCCGTACATCGTGGTGCTCCTCGCGCTCTCGCGCTTCACCTTGCCGGACGCGCCCCCGCGCCTCGTGCTCCCCATGGGCGGCAGCATCACCTCGCCCATGGACCTCGTGCTCGCGCCGCTCCTCCTCGCGAACCTCGATGGCGCTCCGATCCGCGCCCTGCAGCTCACCCTGGCCGCGCTCGGCAAGCCCATGCACTTCCTCCCCAGCGAGCCCCTGGTGCTGCAGGTTCTGGGCGTGCTCAGCGCGCTCGGCCTCTTCACCTTC
>JAFEBC010000814.1 GCA_018266095.1 Deltaproteobacteria bacterium | reverse complement strand
TCGTGGAGCCACATGAAGTCGTCGCCGAGCGCGCCGCCGACCCCGGCGAGCACACCCCCAGCCACGCCACAGAGGAGCCCCATCCCCACCCAGAGGAACGCGGGCGGGAACTGGCCGCGCTTGCGCGAGTGGAGCATGCGCGACAGCGCGAACCGGATGAGCACGCCCAGCGGCAAGAACCAGAAGAGCTGCGAGAGGGCCCACCGCTCAGCCAGCGCGAGCGCCGCGAGGGCGACGGGCGACATCAAGCAGAGGACGAGCTCGATGGCGCTGGGCGGCGCCGTGCCCGTGCGGCGAGGGAGGAAGGTGAACAGGAACCCCATCGCGAAGCAAAAGAGGAAGCCCTGCACCTGCACCATGGCGTGGAAGATGGAGAGGTACGTCTCGGTCAGCCCCAAGCCGAAGAGCAGCCAAGGGAGGACGCCGACCCACGCGAGCACGAGGCCCAGCGGGAAGAAGACCTTCCACGGGTCGCGGCGCCACGCGGGCGCGTTCGCGAGCTCGCGCGAGGCCGGCGCGAGGCGCAACGGAGGGTCCTGAGGCGGCGCCAGGCGTGCCGTCGACGCGAGAGGCAGCGAGGTCATGGGGCCCCATGAAGCAAGGCCTGTGCCCCGTCCTCCTCGCTCTTGATCGGGATGCTCTAGCCAGCGCCACGCGCAGAACCTGCACGCCCGGCGTCGAGTCGCGCACGGACGTCGCGGACCTGGAAAAAACTTCGGCCCCTGACACCCCTCGATTTCTCGAGAGACGTCAGGGGCCAATGGATGGTCGGGGCGACTGGATTTGAACCAGCGACCACTTGCACCCCAAGCAAGTGCGCTACCAGGCTGCGCTACGCCCCGTCATCGTCCCTCTCGCAGGGGTACGTTCGTTCGAGAGGGACGCGCTAGCTACCACCAGGGCACCGCGCGGTCAACGAGGAATCCTACTTTGCCTGCTCTTGCACCGACGCGTTGAGCGCATTCTTCAGCACCTGCGAGGGCCGGAACGTCAGCACGCGGCGCGCGCTGATCTCGATCTCCTGCCCTGTCTGCGGGTTGCGGCCCACGCGCGACTTCTTCTCGCGGACGATGAAGTTCCCGAACCCGGACAGCTTGATCTTCTCGCCCTTCTCCAGGGTCTGCTTGATCGTGTCGAACACGAGCTCGACGATCTCCGCAGACTCCTTCTTCGAGAAGCCAACCTTCGCGCACACGCTCTCGACGACGTCGGCCTTGGTCATAGTGGGATGATCGTACACATGCTGCAACTGGAGTCAAAGGGGTTTGAAGCGCAACTGGCTGGATTTGCTTCCCTAAGCTCGGATCTCCGCGTCCAGCACGTCCTTGAGCCGCTTCTTCACGGCCGCCATGAGCCCCTCGGCGTCCGCGTCCGTCAGCGTGCGGTCCTCGGCGCGCAAGAGCAGGCTGATGGCCACGCTCTTCTTGCCTGCGGCAACCTGCGCGCCACGATACAGGTCGAACAGCTCCGCGTTGCGCAAGAGGCCCGACGCGTCCGCCGCGCGGATCTCCGCGAGCAGCTTGGCCGCCGGCACGATGGCGTCCACGACCAGCGCCAGGTCGCGCTGCACGCTGGGGAACCGCGGCACGCCCTGGCTCTGCGGCACGAGCTGGGCCTTGGCCGAGAGCGGCTCCCAGTCGAGCTCGGCCACGAGCGTGTTCGCGGGGACGTCGAAGGCCTGCGCCACGAGCGGATGCAGCTCGCCGAAGGTGCCGACGCGCGTCTCGCCGAACCCACTGCCGCCGAGCCACACGCTCGCCGCGGCCGCCGGATGCAGATGCGGGGCCTCCAGCTCACTCGCCGGACGCACCTCGAGCGGCACCCGCAGCGCCTCGGCGAGGTCCACGATCGCGCCCTTCAGGTCGAAGAAGCCGAACTCGGTGAGCGCCTCCTTGCCCTTCTCGTCCGGACGCAGCCAGAAGCGCGGCGCGGCCCGGCCCTGCGCCACGATGCCGATGCGCGTCGGCTCGGCCACCGGCCAGGCCAGCTTGCCCTCCGGATGCCGCGCGTCGGCCTTCGGGAGATACACGCGGCCAAGCTCGTACAGCCGCACGTCCGCCGCGCCGCGCGCGAGGTTCTGCTGCAGGTTGCGGAGCAGGCCCGGAATCATCGACGTGCGCATCGCGCCCTGCTCGATGGTGAGCGGGTTCTGCACCAGCACGGGCTTGAGCGCCGCCGCGTGGGCCTCCGCGCTCGCCGTCCGCGGGACCAGCGCCGACAGCTCCTTCTGCGCCACGAAGCTGTAGTTCAGCGCCTCGTCGTACCCGCGCGCCGCGAGCTGCGCCCGCGCGAGCTTCACGGCCTCGTCCGCCGGCGTCTTGGCCGCGGTCGTTCCCAGGCCCGCCGGGTGCTGGCGAATCGGGATCGTGTCGAGGCCCCGCTGCCGCGCGACCTCCTCGATGCAGTCGATCTCGCGCGTCAGATCGCGCCGGAAGCCCGGCACCTGCCACTGCCGCTGCTCCTCGGTGCCGCCCACGGGCGTGAGGCCCAGCGACTTGAGGCGCTTCTCGATCTCGAACGTGGGCACCTCGCAGCCCAGGATCGCGTTCACGCGCGCCGGCCGCACCCACACCTTGGTCGCCTCGCGCGGCGACGGCCACCGGTCAATAGCGCCCTCGACCACCTTCCCGCCCGCGAGCTCCACGATGAGCTGCGCGCAGCGGTCGAGCGCCAGCCGCGCCGTCTCCTCGTCCGCGCCCTTCTCGAAGCGCGTCGAGGCCTCCGTCGACAGCCCCTGCCGCTTGGCCGTGCGCCGCACGCTCTTGCCCTCGAACACCGCGCTCTCCAGCAGCACGCGCGTGGTCGAATCGCCCACCTCGCTCGTCGCGCCGCCCATGATTCCCGCCAGCGCCACCGGGCCCGCGCCGTCGCAGATGACCAGGTCCTGCGCCGTCAGCGTGCGGTCCTTCTCGTCGAGGGTCTTGATGGTCTCGCCCTCGTGCGCGCGACGCACCACGATGCGCGCGCCGCCGAGCTTGTCGAGGTCGAAGCCGTGCAGGGGGTGCCCCAGCTCGAGCAGCGCCAGGTTCGTCGCGTCGACGACATTGCTGATCGACCGCACGCCGCACGCGCGCAGCCGCTCTTGCAGATGCATCGGCGACGGGCCCACCTTCACGCCCTCGATCACGCGCGCGAGGTACCGCGGACAGCCCTGCGCGTCCTCCACGTCCACGCGCGCCTTCGCATGCACCGGCAGGTCGCCGGCAGCAGTCGCGCCCTCGCGCGAGAGCGCATTGAGCGGAATCTGGAACGGCAGGCCCAGCGCCGCCGCGAGCTCGCGCGCGACGCCGATGTGCGAGAGCGCGTCGGGCCGGTTCGGCGTGACGTTCACCTCGAACACCACGTCGGGCAACCCGAGCAGCGACGCGATCGGCGCCCCCAGCGTGGCCGTCTTCGGGAGCTGCAAGAGCCCCGCGTGATCATCCGACAGGCCCAATTCGCGCGCCGAGCAGAGCATGCCCTCGCTCTCGATGCCGCGCAGCTTGGCCTTCGCGATCTTCATCCCGTTCGGCAGCTCGGCGCCCGGACGCGCCAGCGGCACCACGTCGCCCGCGGTGTAGTTCTGCGCGCCGCACACCACCTTGCGCACGCGCGTGCCGTCGTCGACCTCGCAGAGCGACAAGTGGTCGCTGCCCTCGACAGGAGTGCGCGTGACCACCTTCGCCGCCACCACGCCCGGCCCGCCCTCTGTCGACACGCCGCCACTCACGTCGCGGTGCTCGGTGCCCTCGACCTCCAGGCCCACCGCCGTCAACGTGCGCGCGATCTCGTCCACGGACAGCGTGGTCGGGCACAGCTCCTTGAGCCAATTCACCGAAATCTTCATTGGTCGTTCCTCTTACAACTGGCCCAGGAAGCGGACGTCGTTCTCGAACAAGGCGCGCAAGTCGTCGATGCCGTGCCGCAACATCGCCAGGCGATCGATGCCCACGCCGAACGCGTACCCCGTGACCTTCTCAGGATCGAAGCCCGCCATGCGCAGCACGTCCGGGTTCACCATTCCGCTGCCGAGCACCTCGAGCCAGCCCGTGCCCTTGCACAGCCGGCAGCCCTTGCCGCCACACAGGAAGTGGCTCACGTCCACCTCCGCCGACGGCTCGGTGAACGGGAAGTAGCTCGGGCGCAGCCGCGTCTTCGTGTCCGGCCCGAAGAACGCCTTCATGAACGCGTCGAGCGTCCCGCGCAGGTGCGCCATCGAGAGGCCCTCCTCGACGTGCAGGCACTCCACCTGGTGGAACATCGGCGTGTGCGTCGCGTCGCTGTCGCAGCGGTAGACCTTGCCCGGCGCGATGATGCGGATCGGCGGCGGCTGCGAGAGCATGGTGCGCGCCTGCACGGGGCTCGTGTGCGTGCGCAGCAAGAGCGTCTGCTTGCCCACCGTCGGCGGCGAGCCCGGCGGCGGCAGCGGCGCCGTCTTGTCGTCGATGTAGAACGTGTCCTGCATGTCGCGCGCCGGGTGGTCAGGCGGGATCGCGAGCATCTCGAAGTTGTAGAGGTCCCACTCGATCTCGGGCCCGCTCGCCACCTTGAAGCCGAGCCGCGCGAAGATCTCCGCGATGTCGTCCATCGCCTGCGACACGGGATGCCGATGCCCGCGACGACGCGGCGTGGCCGGGAGCGTGACGTCGGGCTTCTCGCGGTTCAGGTCGGAGAGCAGCTTGCGATCGTTCGCGGCCTGCTTCGCGCCATCGAGCAGCGCCTCGATGGCCGCCTTCACCTGGTTCGCGATCTCGCCGACCTTCGGACGCTCCTCGGCCGCGAGCTTGCCCATCCCGCGCAGCACGCCCGAGAGCGAGCCCTTCTTGCCCAGGAACTTGATGCGCGCCGCCTCGACCGCCGCCTCGTCGAGCGCCTGCGAGAGCTCGCCCTTCGCCGACTCGAGCAGCTGATTCAACTCGTCGATCACGTCCGCCTCCGACATCGTGAGATCGCTACGGACTGCACGTCTGGACTCTGAAAAACGAAAGGGCCGCTGGGTCTCCCCGAGCGGCCCTTCCAGTCGAATTCTGCTCGACGGAGCTTAGGCCGCTGCCTTCTTGGCAATGGCCGCAAAC
>JAFEBC010000813.1 GCA_018266095.1 Deltaproteobacteria bacterium | reverse complement strand
TTCGGCACGAAGCAGGTCGATCTCCTGCCGGTGGGGGAGCAGCCCGACGGGATCAGCCTCGACTTCATCGACACCGTCACCGTGCACCGGATCCGCTTCGGCACCGACAGCACCTGCAACACGCTCGTGTCGATCAACGGCGGCGACATCAAGGCGATCAACCAGCCCGCCTACCTCGGCATCACCACCTTCTACGCGGGCACCGACCCGCAGTACTTCTTCGTGCCGAACCGGCCCGAGTTCGACGGAATGACCCAGGACGTGGAGGTCACGCTCGGGACCGATCCCACGAAGGACACCTTCAACCTCACCTTCCCCTCGATCGACTTCTCCCCGCAGGGCGACACGGTGGTCGATCACTGCCTCGTGGTGCCGACGGGGAACGGCGCGGGCACGCTCGGAGAGATCGACTCGCCGCTCGGCATCGCGGGCTATCCGGTCGTGGCCGGCTACATCACCGGCATCGGCCCGGGCGGCAACCAGCGCTTCGAGTACCTGACCAAGAACGACTCGTTCGACAACACGGGCGCGGTCGACCTGATCAACCTCGTCCCCGGCGACTGGCAGGTCTACGCCACCCTCACCTCGGGCGCGGGCCAGACCAAGCGCCAGTACAACATCGGCCCCACCCCGAACATCCCGGTGAGCGCGGGCCAGGTCACCGACGGCGCGAGCAACGGCGCGCTGCCGTTCTCGATGAACCCCATCCTCTCCACCGGCAACATCCGCGTCCTCGACGACTACGCGCGCACGCACCCGGGCTCGTACAGCTCGCTGGACGCGCTCAACTTCGAGGCCGACTACAACGTGGGCTTTGGCTTCGGCTGGGGCACGTCGCTGCACGGCAACAGCCAGGGCTACACCGCCACCTCCGTCGGCTCGTTCTCCGGCCGCTACAACCCGAGCATCGGTGAGCTCGACTCGACCTACGTGCTGCCGATGCTCAGCCTCTACGACCAGCCCATGGGCGTCGCCACGCGCCCGTCGCTGCAGCTCACCTTCTCGTCGCCGCAGGACTACTACACGCAGCTCAACAACGGCTCCGGCGACAACCTGGATCCGGCGACGTTCCGCAACGCGCAGATGACGCTCTTGAGCGCAGGGTACGTGCAGGCGAACCCGGGCCAGCAGGTCTCCGCGGACTGGGCCCTCTGCACCAGCGAGGTCACGGTCATCGTCCAGTCGACGACGGGCCAGTTCGTGAACCCGCAGGTCTCGGCGAACCTGCCCTACAACACGCCCACCACCATCACCGATCTCGACGGCAACCAGCTCTCCTACACCGGCAACGTCTACGCCGTCGGCACGCCGCAGGTCGGCCGCTTCAACAGCTCGCACTTCCTCGCCCACCGCGCCAGCCAAGGCCAGATCATCTTCCCGCTCACGCAGGGCAACTGGACCATCACGCCCAGCGCGACCTTCATCAGCGACGGCGGCCAGAGCAGCACCGGCAACTTCGCGCCCATCCACGTCAACATCCAGGGCTGCGGCCAGCGCGTGGTGCTCGTGCCCGGCCTCGACGTGACGGTCGATCCGATCAACTCCTGCATCGCGCCGACCGGCAACGGGCACGAGATCCCCATCTCGGGCACGCTCACCGCCACCAACGCCACCGTCGATCACGCCTGGTACACGGTGAACGGCGGCGCGCCCGTCGACCTCTGCAACGGCGCCTGCGGCGCCACCTACTCGGCGACCACCATCCTGCCGGACGGCAACAACACCATCGTGGTGTACGCGAGCTCGCAGTTCGTCACCGGCACGCCGCAGACCACCGAGACCATCTCGTGCAGCCCGAACGGCTGCGGCGTGGGCTGCAACGACACCTCGTGCGGCGCGACGCCTTCGCTGCAGCTCGAGAACGACTTCTTCAACGTCAACTACTACTACGACCAGACCGCCTCGAACGGCGAGCTCTGCTCCGACGATCACGCGTACGTGTACTTCCACTGGAACCCGGGCTGCGCGCAGCCGTTCATCCAGAGCGCGACGCTCTCGTACCTCGGCGCCGACGGCCAGCAGCACCTGATGAGCACGGTGAACCTCTCGGACAACGCTGGCGAGGCGAACACCGAGGGCGCGCTCTACTACGATGATCCGGGCCCGAACCTGCCTGCGCCGCTCCAGCTCACCATGACCATCCAGAGCACCGACGGCAGCGAGATCTCGCAGTCGGTGTCCACGCCGGGCTGGTTCGATCCCGCGCCGTTGCCGGCCATCACCTGCCCGGATCCGATCGACCAGTACGTCGACAGGTGCGGCCACTTCATCAACCCGAACTATCCGCAGGCGACGCTCAGCGGCGAGTGCGTGCGCCTGGGCGTGCAGTGCGATCCGATCACGAGCACGAGCCAGACGCAGATCACCTGCAGCGGCGTGGACGCGAACAGCAACGCGCAGGTGAGCTGCACGACGCCGGTGACGTTCCACATCGCCGACCCGGCTCAGCAGAGCCTGAACCTGAGCTTCAACACCGACTACAGTCCGCGCGCGCCCGACGGCGGCCTGTGCAACAACACCGGCCTCGGCGGCTCGTACGACGTGGACGTCGGCTGCGCGCAGTCGGGCCAGGTCACGCAGGTGACCTACGTCGACAAGTTTGGCGCCACGCGGACGACGCCCATCAACCAGTACCACTCGAACTTCACGCCCTCGAGCTTCTACTTCGGGCTCGGTGAGCTGCAGCCGGACGGCACGTACATCTTCCCCGACGCGCCTGCGGGCGACCTGCCGCTGACGTTTACGGTGACGCTGAACGACGGCACGAGCTTCACGCAGGTGTACGTCGCGCCGGCCACCGAGACGTGCGGCTGCCAGAGCGTCGAGCAGGCGAGCGGCCAGGTGATGTTCGAGGACCTCTGGTCGAGCAACGGCGACCTCGACTTCAACGACCAGAACGTCGCGTACCAGTACCGGATCGCGCGCAGCGCCGACACGGGCCGGCTCACCAAGTTCGAGGCGTCGTTCAACTTCCTCTCGCTGGGCGCGCAGCTCCACAACGGCCTCTACCTGCACCTGCCGGGCATCGCCGCGGACCAGGTGGCGACCATCACGCGCACCACCTCGGACGGGGCCACCAAGACGCTCACCGTGGTCAGCGGCGAGAGCGAGGCCATCATCCCGATCACGAACGACTCGCGCGAGCTCTTCCCGGGCCAGACGGGCTACATCAACACCCAGGACGGCTCGGCGCAGGTCACCGGCCTCGCGGTCTCCGTGCTGGTCGAGTTCACCGAGCCGCTCCAGTACAACGCCATCACCGGCGGCGCGGCGCCGCTCGACCTCTTCATCGCGCGGTCGGACGACTACAGCCACCAGGTGCACCTGTCGCAGTTCCCGGGCTCGGATCGCATGGACACGGCGCTCTTCGGCACCGGCGACGACAACTCGTACACGGGCGCGTCGGGCACGCCGGGCGTGTACTTCGTGAACCACAACGGCCTGCCCTTCGCGCTGGCGGTGCCCTCGACCATCCCGTGGGCCAAGGAGCGGTCGGCGATCGACTCGTACTACCCGTCGCTGACGGACTTCGCGACCTCGGGCGGCCAGACGGCCACCGACTGGTACACGCAGCCGGGCGACTCCTCGAACGCGTACGACGACGGCCAGCCGAACCTCGATTGGCTGGACGCGGGCCCGAACCTCGAGCGCGACTACAGCGGCTGCCACGACTAAGGAGAACGTCGATGACCACGAACACTCGCACCCTCGGACTCGTGCTGGCGCTGGCCTCGGCGATCGCCTGCGAGATCCCGCAGAAGAGCAAGGGCGGCACGGGCAGCACCGCGCAGGGCGGCACCCTCGCCGGCGCGAAGATCCCGCCGGGCTTCACCTGGCAGAACAGCCGCAGCGTGGCGGTGAACCTGGCGGGCAAGGCTGCGCTGATCCCGCAGGGCGAGCCCGCGATGCTCGAGCTCACGCGGCCGGACGGCGTGGTGCTCTACCAGGGCCGCCTGACGGCGCATCACCCGGCGGTGGACCTGAACGTCGCGGTGCCGAACAAGGACCAGAAGCTCATCGCCACGCTGGTGCTCAAGGACGGCCGCAAGCTGCGCCAGGAGCTGCCGGTGGCGCAGAACGCGGCCAAGCACACGTTCGAGTAGCTACTCGCCGAAGCGCGCCGAAATGCTGACTCCGATGAGGTCGATCGACGCGCTGTAGTCACCATTTCCCACGATGGTGGCGTCCGCGGGCGGGCGCAGCGGCGCGGGCTGCGTGACCACGCTGTCGCGCACCTGGCGGTCGGGCTGGATGAAGTGCGAGTAGCCCGCGGTGAGCTCGAAGCGATCGATGCGCGCGGAGAGGCCAGCCGTCAGCGCGATGCGCTCCCAGTGCGCCTGGTCGATGGACGTGTACTGCTCGGGCACCGCCGAGGTCTCGCCCAGCACGCCCGCGCGCAGCGTGAGGAAGTCGAGCGCGGGCACGAGCGAGCCGAGCCGATAGAGGCCGCCCAGGCGCACGCTCTGTGAGTCCTGAAGGCCCTTGGGGATGTGGATGTCGGGCAGGTTCACGGTGGTGCCCTGCACCTGGAACGACACGCCCTGAGGCTCGACGATGACCTGCTTGTAGCGGTTCCAGCCGTCCCAGGTCGCGGCCAGTTCCACCTCGAAGCTCGGCCGCACCCAACGCACGCCCAGGCGCGCGATGAAGGGCAGGCGGATCTCCACGTCGGTCTGGTTTCCCTGCACGGTGGCGCCGACCGCGGCCAGCACTTGCGGCACCTCGATGGACAGCTTGCCGTGCGCCTTGATGTTCGCGGGAAGCTGGAACGAGCCGCCCACGCGCAGATCGCCCAGGTGCGCCGAGACGCCGAACGAGCCCGCGGGAGTGAACGCATCGGTGGCTCTGATGTCGAGGAGCGCGTCGTAGCCCAGGAACTCGCCGGGCGCGAACGGATTGGCGGCGATGGCCTGGCGCGACCGGATGGCGACGATGGGATCCTGGAAGGCCGCGCCCACCGAGAGCCAGTCGGTGACCTGCGCCGAGAACCCGAGCGCCACCGTGTACTCCAGCGTATCGAGCGAGATCATCGCGTAGCGCTGCGGCGTCTGGCGCGCGTTCTCGGCGTTGCAGGTGGCGCAGGTGCCGAGCGAGGCCTTGAGATCGTCCGGGTCCGGGAAGCGGTAACCGGTGTAGCCCGACGCGGGATAGCCGCCGAGCGCGATGGCGACGGGCATGCCTCGGAGGTCGAACCCGTACGCGGCCACCAGCGCAGGCGAGACCTTGTAGGGCCCTGTGTTCTGCACCTGCGCGAGGTTGTCGGGATTGCTGCCGTCGGCCTGCAGGCGCTGGAAGGTGATCTGGTGGTTGATGGCGCGGCCGTCGACGAGCAGGCGCAGGCCCGAGGTCCACGCGAGCGCGCCGGGGTTGTAGTAGAGCGCCATCGGATCGTCCGGCGAGGCGATGGTGGCGGCGCCCTGCGAGAGCGAACCTGCGCCGAGATCGGGCACGGAGAGGCCGCCTGCGTGCGCGGCGCTCAGCGCTGAAATGAGCGTGAGGAGAAATGCTGACTGCGCGATCGCCCGCGCGGCCTTGGAGTCACGATTTCCCAGATGCATGGTCCTGGCACCGTAGCATCCTCAAAAGCGCCGCGGGGCGACGACCTTCATCGAGCGGGGCCGTCGTTCGCGCTCGCTGCGCGGCCGGTCCGCGAGCAGCCGGATCATTCCCCCCGTGCAATTCCGCCGCTCGTGCGCAGAGCGCTTGCCCACGCGGATTCCTTCCGATAAGGCCAATGCGCCCATGAATCCTCTTCGTCGACTCCTCTTCGCGCTCCCCTGCTCGCTGGCTCTCCTCCTCGTGCTCTCGGCCTCGCCGATGGGCTGCGGCGGCTCCTCCAGCAACAACAACACCGACGCTGGCTCCGATGCCGGCTCCGACGCGGGCACGCTCGATGGTCCGGCGATCCTGGGCTGGCTCGACTGCGATCCGCTGGTGCCCACGCAGTGCGGCTTCCCGTTCCCCTCGAACGTCTACCTGACCGACGACGCGACCACGCCCACGGGCAAGCACGTGCACTTCGGCAAGACCACGCTGCCCAAGTACTTCAAGGTCGCGCACATGGACCGCGCGCTGTACGAGGACCTCGACGGCTTCTCGCCCGCGTCGGCGCCGCTCATGCACCTGCCGGGCGCGACGCTCACGGGCTGCGCGGGCCAGAACGACATCGGCACCTCGCTCACGGCCACGAGCCCGACGGTGCTGATCGAGGCCGACACGGGCACGCTCGTGCCGCACTGGGTGGAGTTCGACAAGTCCACCACCGACACGAACGACCAGACGTTCATGATGCGTCCCGCGGTGCGCCTGAAGGACGCGACGCGCTACATCGTGGCCATCCGCAACATCAAGAACGCGAGCGGCATGGCGCTGACGCCGAGCCCCGTGTTCCAGGCGCTGCGCGACGGCACGCCGAGCAATGACCTGAGCGTGGAGCCGCGGCGCGCGCTGTACACGGACATCTTCGCCAAGCTGTCGGCGGCGGGCGTCGCCAAGACGGATCTGCAGCTCGCGTGGGACTTCACGACGTCGTCGAAGGCGAACCACACGCAGTGGATGATCGCCATGCGCGACGACGCGCTCGGCAAGGTGGGCACCGACGGGCCCGCGTACACGATCACCAAGAAGACCGACAATCCGAACTCGTACATCCGCCTGCGCATCGAGGGCACGTTCAAGGCGCCGCTGTACCTCGACAAGGCCGACCCGGGCGCGCACATGAACCTCGTCAACGGCGTGCCCACGCAGAACGGCACCATGGACGTGCCCTTCCTCGTTCAGATCCCGAACAGCGTGGCCACCGACACCGTGGGCGCGCCCATCGTGCAGCAGGGCCACGGCCTGCTCGGCGACAAGACGGAGGGAGAGAACAGCTACTTCGCGCAACTGGCGCAGAACAAGAAGTACGTGACCATCGCCATCGACCTCATCG
>JAFEBC010000812.1 GCA_018266095.1 Deltaproteobacteria bacterium | reverse complement strand
GCACGTTGCCCTGGAAGGTGAACACCTTCGCGCCCACGCGGCCCTGAAGCACCTCGAACAGCGGAATCAGGACCGCGCCCTCGAGGCTGGGCTCGATGCCCTGATCGGCCGCGAGCAGCATGGGCCGGAGCTCCAGGCCGAACGAGGTCAGCCCGTCGCGCCAGAACGTGTACGTGTGCGGGAGACCGAACTCGAAGCCCTCCTCGCTGATGCCGCGCAGGAACATGCGCCGGTAGCCGAGCGAGACGGCGAGGTCCACGTGGTTCTTGGCGTCGGGCCGCAGGGGGAAGTGCGTGCCCCAGGTGCCGTAGCTCGAGGTGCCGAAGCCGAAGTCGAAGTCGAAGCCGACCGGCCCGCGCGCGAAGCCGAGGCGCACGTCGGTGCGTCCGTACACGTCGCGGCCGAAGGCGTTGTGGCTGGCGAGCGAGCCGCCGACGAGGGAGACGTTGAAGGTGGGGCACTCGTGCCGCAGGGCCACCACGCGCGGCGCGGGCGAGTCGAAGACCCAGATCACCACGGGCAATGCAGCGAGCGCGACCACGGCCACGACCAGCATCGCCTTGCCGTCGCTGTCGCCGCTGCCGAGGTTGATGTTGCCGCCGCTGCCGCTGCTGTGGCCGCCCTCGCCGCCGCCGCCGATGTACACGGGACCGGGGATGTAGCCGATGCCGCCGGTGTGCACGACCGGGTCGTCGGGGACGCCGAAGCAGCGCGCGAATTCGCTGCGGTTCTCGAGCGGCGCGGGGACGCGATCGTCGTCCTGGGCGCGTGCCGTCAGCGGCGTGAGGAGGGCGGCGAGCGCGAGAGCCGTCCAGCCGTGCGTGGTGAGTCCGTGTGCGGCGCGGAGCATGCGTTCACTTGAAGCGCAGGCCGAGGCGCGTCGTCAACCCCACGCGGGCGCTGCGACGTTTGGACCCGCACCAGCGGGCGGTGGCCACAAACGGCCGAAGCCCGGCCCGGCGACCCACAGCCCCGCAGTCCCCAGGGCAGGCTTCACCCCGCAGCGTCCCGGGGTTGCGGCCCGCGCCCACAGGGTCTATGCAATCGCCCGCTCGTTTCCCCAAAGCCGTCCGAGGAAAACCATGGCTTCCGCATCCGAGACCCTGCACCGCGCCCCCATTCGCCGCGCTGGCGTGATCGGCGCCGGCGTGATGGGCAGTGGCATCGCCGCGCACTTCGCCAACGCTGGTGTCGAGGTGGTCCTGCTCGACATCGTGCCGCCGAACCTGACCGACAAGGAGAAGTCGGACCCGGCCGCGCGCAACCGCTTCTCCGCGGGCGGCCTGGAGAAGGCGCTCAAGAGCAAGCCCGCCGCGTTCTTCCACAAGAGCGCCGCGCGCCTCGTGACCGTCGGCAACACCGAGGACGATCTCGGCAAGCTGGCGAACTGCGACCTCGTGATCGAGGCCGTGATCGAGCAGATGGAGGCGAAGCAAGCGCTCTTTGCCAAGCTCGAGTCGATCCTGCCCGAGGGCTGCGTCATCGCCTCGAACACGTCGGGCCTGCGCATCGAGGGCATGACGCAGGGCCGCAGCGCGTCGTTCAAGTCGCGCTTCCTGGTGATGCACTTCTTCAACCCGGTCCGCTACATGAAGCTGCTCGAGCTCGTGTCGGGGCCGGAGACCTCGCCCGCCGTGTTTGCGCGCATCAAGCACTTCGGCGAGGACGTGCTCGGCAAGGGCATCGTCGTCGGCAAGGACACGCCGAACTTCGTCGGAAATCGCATCGGCACGCACGCGATGCTGGCCACGATCCACCTGATGATCGAAGAAGGCCTCTCGCCGGAGGACATCGACAACATCACCGGCAAGCCGATGGGCCACCCCAAGAGCGCGAGCTTCCGCACCGCCGATCTCGTGGGCCTCGACACCTTCGCGCACGTGGCGAAGAACTGCTTCGATTCCCTCACGAACGACGAGGAGCGCGACGTCTTCAAGCTGCCCGCGTTCATCCAGACGATGCTGGAGAAGAAGCTGCTCGGCGACAAGACCAAGGGCGGCTTCTACAAGAAGGGCGCGTCGAAGAAGGACCTCGAGACGTTCGATCCGAAGACGCTCGCGTACCGGCCCAAGGCGGGTGACGAGACGATCAAGGAGAAGACGAAGGAGCTCTCCAAGATCGAGGACGTGAAGGAGCGCGTGCGCGCGCTGGCGGCCGACGAGGGCCCGGCGGGCAAGTTCGCGTGGAAGGTCACGGCGCGGTCGCTGGCGTATTCGGCGCGGCGCATCCCGGAGATCGCCGAGGGCCTCGCGGCTGTCGATGACGCGATGAAGTGGGGCTACAACTGGGAGCTCGGGCCGTTCGAGACCTGGGACGCGCTCGGCTTCGCCGAGACGGCGGAGCGCATCGCCAAGACGGGCTTCACGCTGCCGCAGTGGGTGAGCGAGATGAAGGCCAAGGGCGCGACGTCGTTCTACAAGGGCGACGAGATCTGGAGCCCGAAGGAAGGGCGCTACGTCTCGCGCGGCCTGGATCCGCGCACGGCCACGTTCGAGATCATGAAGCGCGGCGCGCCGGTGCTCACCAATGACGGCGCGGACGCGTTCGACCTCGGCGACGGCGTGCTCGGCCTGACGTTCAAGACCAAGGCGAACACCATCGACGCCGACGTGATCGGCATGCTGCAGCAGGCGGTGGCCAAGGCGGAGAGCGACTTCAAGGCGCTCGTGATCGCGAACACCGGCGAGAACTTCAGCGTCGGCGCGAACCTCGGCCTCGTGCTGATGGCGGCGATGAACGACGAGTACGAGCAGATCCGCGCGATGGTGAAGAGCCTCCACGAGGGCATGCAGCGGATGAAGTACGCGCGCGTGCCGGTGGTGGCGGCGCCGTACGGCTACACCTTCGGCGGCGGGCTCGAGCTGTGCCTCGCGTCCTCCGCGGTCCAGGCAGCGGCCGAGACGTACGCGGGCCTCGTCGAGGTGGGCGTGGGCATCATCCCGGGCGGCGCGGGCACGATGAACATGCTCTGGCGCGCGCTCGAGGGCGTCCCCGAGGGCACGCACGCGAACGTGTATGAGATCGTCACGGGCGTGTTCAAGAACATCGCGCTGGCGAAGGTGGCGACGAGCGCGGAGGAGGCCAAGCAGTTCGGCTACTTCCGCAAGAACGACGGCGTGTCGTTCGATCGTGCGCGCCAGCTCACTGAGGTGAAGAAGCGCGCGCTGGGCCTGGCCGATTCGGGCTGGCACCCGCCGCTGCCCAAGGCGTACACGCTGCCGGGCGAGAGCGGGATGGCCACGCTGGGCATGATGGTCGACACGCTGGTGGCGGGTGGTTATGCCTCCGAGCACGACGCGAAGATCTCGCGCAAGCTGGCCGAGGTGCTCTGCGGCGGCGTCGGCGGCGCGGCCCGCGAGGTGACCGAAGAGGAGATGCTCGAGCTCGAGCGCGAGGCGTTCCTGAGCCTCTGCGGCGAGCCCAAGAGCCAGGAGCGCATGCAGCACATGCTGATGAAGAACAAGCCGCTTCGCAATTAGCCCACGCGCATCGAACGCAAAGAGACAGAGGACACACACATGGACATCGTGATTGCAGACGCAGTGCGTTCGGCAGTGGGCCGCGCCCTCAAGGGCTCGCTGGCGCAGAAGCGCCCGGATGAGCTCGCGGGCGAGGTGATCGCAGGCTTGCTCGCGCGCGTGCCGCAGGTGAAGGCCGCCGACATCGAGGAGCTCGTGCTCGGGTGCGCCATGCCCGAGGGCGAGCAGGGCCTGAACGTGGCGCGCGTGGTCGGCCTCCTCGCGGGGCTGCCGGTCGAGTCGAGCGCGCAGACCATCAATCGCTTCTGCTCGAGCGGCTTGCAGGCGCTGGCGACGGCGGCGGGCGCGATCCAGATGGGCACGTACGACATCACCATCGCGGGCGGCGTGGAGTCGATGTCGATGGTGCCGATGACGGGCAACAAGCTGTCGGCCTCGCCCGAGGCGATGAAGCGCGTTGCCAGCGTCTACACGCCGATGGGCATCACGGCCGAGAACGTCGCCAAGAAGTACGAGGTCTCGCGCGCGGAGCAGGATGCGTTCGCGCTCAAGAGCCAGCAGAAGGCGGCGGCGGCGCAGGCCGCGGGCAAGTTCGCGGACGAGATCGTGACCGTGAAGGGCATCAAGTACGTCAACGGCAAGCACACGGAATTCGACTTCGCGAAGGACGAGATGGTGCGCGCGGACACGACCGCCGAGGGCCTCGCGGGCCTCAAGCCTGCGTTCGCCGCGGTGGGCAGCGTGACGGCCGGCAACAGCTCGCCGCTCTCGGACGGCGCGGCGGCGTCGCTCCTCATGTCCAAGGCCAAGGCCGACGCGCTCGGCATCAAGGGCCTCGGCTACTTCCGCGCGTTCGCCACCGCGGGCGTCGACCCGGCCTACATGGGCATCGGGCCCATCCCGGCCGTGCAGAAGCTGCTCAAGAAGACGGGCCTCAAGATCACCGACATCGATCTCGTCGAGCTCAATGAGGCCTTCGCGGCGCAGGGCGTGCCGGTCGCGCGCACGCTGGAGATCCCCGAGGATCGCCTGAACGTGAACGGCGGCGCCATCGCGCTCGGTCACCCGCTCGGCTGCACGGGCGCCAAGCTCGTGGCCACCGCGCTGCACGAGCTGCGCCGCCGCAAGGGCAAGTACGCCATCGTCACCATGTGCATCGGCGGTGGTCAGGGCGCGGCGGGTCTGCTCGAGGCGATCCCGCAGTAGCCGCTGTTGCTGCACCGGGCGACGCCGGAGGGAACGGCGTCGCCTACTGCGGCAGGCCGCAGCTCAGCCACTTCACGAGGCGCGACTTGTCGCTCGACGAGAGCGCGTGGTTCTTGGGCATCGCGCCCGTGGAGATGTCGGTCTGGCAGCTCGACTGGCGCGACTTGACCGAGGTGTACTTGGTCGCCCACGAGTGGCAGCTCTTGCAGTTGGTGCTGAAGGCCGCGGACGCGTAGTTCGTCCACGTGTCCGGCGTGCACGCGCTGCCCGCGTCGGTGCCGCCGGTGCCAGCGTCTGTCCCTCCGGTGCCCGCGTCGGTGCCGCCCGTGCCGCCATCGTGCGTGCCCGCATCGGTGCCGCCCGTGCCGCCGTCGTGCGTGCCCGCGTCGGTGCCGCCCGTGCCGCCGTCGTGCGTGCCCGCGTCGGTGCCGCCGGTCCCTGCGTCCGTGCCGCCCGTGCTGCCCGCGTCGGTGCCGCCGGTCGTGCCCGCGTCGTCCACCGGATCGGCCGGCACGCACACGCCGTTCGAGTCGTCGCAGGTCTG
>JAFEBC010000811.1 GCA_018266095.1 Deltaproteobacteria bacterium | reverse complement strand
CGGTGCGCAGCGCGATCACGGGGTGCTCCATCGCCATCGCCTCGGCGATGACGAGGACGAAGGGCTCCTCGAAGCTCGCCTGCGCGAACCCGTCGCACGCCGGCAGGAGCCGCGCCATGTCCTTGCGCTCGCCGATGAGGTGGACCCGGTCCCCGAGGCCTGCGCCGCGCGCCTGCGCTTGCAGCTCGCGGGAGGTGCCGCTGCCGGGCGGATAGTCGGAGCCGGCGATGACGAGGTGCGCGCCGGGGACCTTGGGCAGCGCCTGGCCGAAGGCGGCGATGAGCTCGTGGTGCCCCTTCCAGCGGAAGAGGCGCGAGGCAGAGAGCACCAGGGGCGCGTCCGGCGGGAGGCCGAGCTCGGTGCGCACGGAGGCCCGCTCGTCGCGCGGGGTCCACTCGCCCTCGGGGATGCCGTTGAGCACCGCGTGCGTGCGCTCCTTCGGGTAGCCGCCTCGGACCAGCGTGGCGGCGACGTACTCGGAGACGCCCAGCAGCGCGTCCGCGCGGGAGAAGGCCCAGCGGACGCCGCGGCCCATCCAGTCGTCGAACTTCACGTGCACGTGGATGACGCAGCGGGCGCCCGTGAGCCGCGCGAGCACAGCGCAGGCGAGCGCGTCGCGCGGCCGGTCGATCGAGTGCACCACGCGGATCCGCCGGGCGCGCACATAGCGCGCGAGGGAGAGCATGCTGGCCGCCGCAGGCAGGAACCTCGGCAGGCCCGCGAGCTTCTCCAGCTTGCCGCGGTTGAAGAAGGTGGGCCCGAAGTCGGTGGGCACCAGCGCGGTGTCCGGGATCTCCATCAGCTTCGCGGTCACCGGCGGCAACACGCCGCTGCGCGCCGGGGCGCAGGCCGCGTGCACCTCGAAGCGCGACCGGTCGAGGTGACGCACGAGCTGCGCGTGCACCCACGTGTCGGCGCCCGCCACGTCCCCACAGTTGATGAAGAGCACCCCGGTCTTGGACATGCGGGCGTCAGTAGCCCTTGTTGCCGATGAGGGAGCGCGCGAAGCGCCACGCCGAGTACGTGATGGGCGCCACGACGAACGTGCGCTCGCGCAGGCGCCCGAGCATAGTCGGCCGGAACCAGTTCTGCCGGAAGACGATCCGGCCCTGCTCCTGCGCGAACGGGTCGGCGAGCGTCGAGCCGCCGTCCTCCCAGGTGAAGGCGAGCATGGGCCGCGCCGTGTCGGTGAGGTTCGGCATCCCGCGGTGCCAGAGGTTGGAGGTGCGCACCAGCACGTCGCCCTGCTTCATCGGGAGGCGCCGGGTCAGGCGCGGGGCGTTCTCGAGCGTGAAGCGCCAGAACTTGTAGAACTTCTTCTGGGTGCCGGGCAGCACGTCGATGGCGCCGTTCTTGATCTCGGTGTCGACGACCGCGATGTTGACGATGACGAACGCGCGCGTGAACTCGCGGTCGGGGTGGTAGTGCTGCACGACGCTGCCCGGGAGGTTGAAGTTGCAGCCCACGTTCGGCTGCCGCTGCGCGTCCGGGTGCAGGGCGCGCACGAGGTCGAGCACGCCCGCGTCGGAGAGCGCCTCGTAGGCGAAGCGGGCGCCGGCCCCGGGGAAGCAGTTGAGGTGGCCGCTGAAGGTCCCGCCGCCGTTCATGAGCTGGCCCGAGGACTTGACGCGCTCGAACTCCGCGGCGAGGTCACGGCGCAGGCCCTCGAGCCGGTCCTTCGGCACCACCCCGGGCAGGACGACGTAGCCCTGGTCTGCGTACTCGGCGCGCAGGCGCTCCTGGTCGGCGGCGGACAGCTTTCCCGTCTCGGACATCTGGCGAACTCCTGGAACGTTCAGCGCGAGAGTGACACGGCGCGCCACGGACAGGCAAGGCGATGCGGCCCTCTGCCGACGGAGGCAGATGGAGAATTCCACCCCGTGGAAGCATGTTAGTCTTCCGTCTGATGGCGACGAGCCCCACTCCCGACGCTCAGGCCGCGGTGACGGCCGCGGGTCAGCCGGACACCGTGCAGGCGGAAGCGCCGCTCGGCCTCTGGGGGCAGGAGCTCGGCTCGTTCAACCCGTGGTGGCAGCTCTGCGCGGGGCTCGCGGGCCTCTTGCCGCGGCACGTGCTCAATCGGGTGCGCACGCGCCTGTACCGGCTGGGCGGCGTGCGGGTCGGCCGGACCAGCCTCGTCTTGGACCGCCTGGTGCTCTCGGGCAAGGGCGCCTTCCCGGAGCGGCTGAGCATCGGCGAGAACTGCGTGGTCAACGGCCCCGCCTTCGTCGACCTCTCGGCCGCGGTGACGCTGGGCGACCGCGTCTCGGTGGGCCACCACACCATCTTCGTGACCGCCGACCACGACATCGGGCCGGCGCACTTCCGCTCGGGCCCGGTCAAGCCTCGGCCCATCCGCATCGGGAACGGCTGCCTCATCGGCGCCCGCGTGACCATCCTGCCTGGGGTGAGCATCGGCGAGGGCGCGGTGATCGCTCCCGGCGCGATGGTGGGCGCCGATGTGCCCGCCAACAAGCTCGCGGCCGGGTCGCCGGCGCGCGTGGTCAAGTCGCTCCCCGAAGAGGCTCCTCGATGAGTTTG
>JAFEBC010000810.1 GCA_018266095.1 Deltaproteobacteria bacterium | reverse complement strand
GTGATCGAAGCGCAGCCCGTGATCGAAGCGCAGCCCGTGATCGAAGCGCAGCCCCTCGAGGCCCAGCCGATCTTGGACGCCCAGCCGGCGCCGGCACAGCCCGGCAAGAGCGAGCCCGCGTCAGACGCCAAGCCGCGTGATCCGTCCGCGCCGCCGGACGAGCCGAAGCGGTCCTAGAGTGCTGCGACCGACGCGCGGTGATCCATCGCGCGTCACTTCCTCAGCTTGCGCAGCGAGATCTTCCGCAGCCGGCCGCTGACCCACGTCCACGCCACCGCCGCGCCGAAGAGCATCGCGGCCAGCGCCAGGCCCACCACGGCCGCGATCGGCCAGTGCGTCGCCTCCCCGGGCGTCGCGCGGCCCGCGAGGAAGAACGCGCCGACGATGAGCCCGTTGGCCACGGCGCCCATGAACACCAGCACGCCCAGCGCCTTGACGTTGGTGTTGAGCTTCACCAGCTCGTCGTTCTTCACCGTGACGTGGAACTTGCCGCCCTCGAGGTCCATCAGGATCTGCGAGAGCTGCGCCGGCGTGTCCTGCAGGAACCCCTGGAGCTGCAGGAGCACGCGCAAGAACCCGCCGCTCATCGACTGCGGGTTGTACCGGTTGTAGAGGAGCTGCTTGGCGTACGGCAGCGCCACCTCGACCACGTCCAGGTCCGGGTCGAGCACGCGGATGATGCCCTCGGTGGTCGCGGCCGCCTTCGACAGCACCGCGTACTCCTTGGGGATCTTGATCTTGTACTTGAGCGCGAGGTCGAGCAGGTCCTCGAGCAGCGAGCTCGAATCCACCTGCGACAGCTTGAGCCCCAGGTAGCGCTCGAGGATGTCGTGGATGTCGGTGCGGAACGCGTGCAGGTTGATGCGCTCGTCCGGGATGCCCACCTTGTAGAGGAGCCGCGCCACCGTGTCGGGATCGCGCAGCGACACCGCGAGCACGAGCAGGATGATCGACTCCTGCATCCCCTTCGACAGCCGGCCCACGAGGCCGAAGTCGATGAGCCCGAGCTTGCTGTCCGCGAGCACGATGAGGTTGCCCGGGTGCGGATCGCCGTGGAAGAGCCCGTCGGTGAAGAGCTGGTGGAAGCTCGCGTCCAGGATGTTCTTGGCGAGCTGCTTGTGATCGAAGTCCGCGGGCCGCTTGAGCACCTCGGCGAGCTTGGTGCCGCACAGCTCTTGCAAAGTGATCACCGTCTTCGACGAGTGCGTGCGGAAGAGCTTGGGGATCACCACGTACGGCCGCTCGGCGTGGTTCTTGGCGAACTCCTCGATGTTGCGCGCCTCGTTCTCGAAGTCGAGCTCGGTCAGCATCGCCGTGCGGAACTCGGTGACGATGCCGGTGGGCGTGTAGATGCCCGTCTCCTCGACCACGCCCTCGAGGAAGCGCGCGAGGTAGAAGAGCAGGTCCGTGTCCGAGCGGATCGCCTCCTCGATCCCGGGCCGCTGCACCTTCACCACCACCTGCGCGCCCTCGGTCTCGCCGGGCAGGGGCTTGAGGCGCGCGCGGTGCACCTGCGCGATCGACGCGGAGGCCAGCGGCTCCTTCTCGATCGATTCGAACAGCTCGCTCGCGGGCTTGCCGAGGCCTTCCTGGATGCGCTGCAGCACCACCTCGTGCGTCAGCGGCGGCGCGGCGTCTTGCAGCTTGGAGAGTTCGACGATGAAGTCCGCGGGCAGGATGTCGGGCCGCGAGGAGAGGATCTGCCCGAGCTTGATGAAGGTCGTGCCCAGCTCGGCCAGCATCTCGCGGAAGCGGCGCGCCGAGGTGGCCCGCGCCTGCTCCTTGGTCATCGGCTCGGTCTTGGGCTTGAAGCCGACCGTCTCCGCGAGCCGCGACCGCTCGAGGAACTCGCCGAAGCCGTGCCGCGCGACGACCGCGGTGATGTCGCGCAGGCGCGAGAGATCCTTGACCGCCTGGATCATGCGACGGCCTGGCTGGCGAAGGCGAGCAGGTCGCGCGTGACCTCGTCGCGGTTGGTCTCGTTGACCAATTCGTGGCGCGCGCCCGAGTAGAGCTTGAGCCGCGTGTTGGACAGGCCCGCGCGGATGTACTCGACGTAGAGCCGCGCGTCGCCGTCGCCCATCTCGCCGACGGGATCGTCGACGCCGCTGGTCACGAGGATGGGCAGGGTGGCCGGGATCTTCCGCTGCAGCGCCGGGTCGTGCAGGAAGGTGTCGAGCGCGTCCAGCAGATCGCACCAGCTCTGCGTGGTCAGCGAGAAGCCGCAGAGCGGATCGGCGATGTACTTGTCGACCTCGGCGTTGTCGCGCGAGAGCCAGTCGAAGTCGGTGCGGTTGGGCGCGAAGTGCCGGTTGTAGGGCCCGAACGAGGCCAGATCGAGCACCTTGGACGGCTCGCGCGGACCCACGCGGATCCGCTCGGCGCGCGCCAACGCACGCCCCACGCGCGCGATCGCGCCCGGACGGCCCGACGAGCCGCAGAGGATCCACGCCGTCGCATCCGTCGCGTGATCCAGCATCACGCCCTGCGCCACGAACGAGCCCATCGAGTGCGCGAAGGTCACGCTCTTCTTCCCTAAGTGCCGCCGCGCCGTCTCCAGCGCGATGTCATGGGCGTCGCTGATGAGGAGCCGGAACCCGTCGCGATCCGCGAAGTGCCCCAGCTCAGGCTCGGCCGGCGCCGTCTGCCCGTGCCCGCGCTGATCGTGCGCATACACGGCCCAGCCTTGCTGAACGAACGCCTCGGCCAGCCGCGCGTACCGCCCGCAGTGCTCGGCCATGCCGTGGATGATGCGCAAGACAGCCTTGGGCTCGCCCTCGGGGAGCCACGCGCGCACGAACAATTGCCCCAGACGGAAGGTGGTCGCCTGCATCGCCATGCGGAACCCGATAGCACGAGTGACGCGCCGCGGACATTCCTCGACATTCTGCGGACCCTGGCAGCGGACCACGATCGTCCCGTGCCCAACCGGGCGCACTTGGGCTAGATTCCGCGCCCACATGAGCACTCACGCTGAGCGCGTCCTCATCCTCGACTTCGGCTCGCAGTACACGCAGCTCATCGCACGCCGCGTGCGCGAGCTGCACGTCTACTGCGAGATCCACCCGTGCACGATGCCCATGGACCAGATCCGGGCCTTCGGCGCCAAGGGCATCATCCTCGCCGGCAGCCCGCACTCGGTCGAAGCCCCG
>JAFEBC010000080.1 GCA_018266095.1 Deltaproteobacteria bacterium | reverse complement strand
TCCCCGAGGACGGCGGCGGCTGCGACAGCGGCGGCGCGGGAGGCTGCGGCGGGCGCGGCTCGGGATCGAGCGGCACCAGGTCGAGCGCGTCGGGCTCCTGGCGCAGCGGCGGCGGCGGCGACATCGGCGCCATCGGCGACACGGGCGGCGGCTGCGAGCCGTAGGGCGGGTACGGCGGCGCGTACGGCTGCATGACGACGGGCGCCCCATACGGGCTCTGCACCATCGGCACCGGCACCATCATCGGCGGGATCGACGTGTACGGCGTCGGGATGGGCGCGGCCGGATACCCGGGCTGGCCGTACTGCGGATACGCGGGGGGCGGGTACGACGGCGGCGGCTGCTGGTACGGCTGCGGCGTGTGCGCCGGTTGCTGGTACGGCTGCGGCGGCGTGTGCTGCGGCACCATCTGATCGGCGTTCGCGCTCGCGCCCAGCGGGTGCGGCTCGGCGGCGCCCGCGAGCAGGAGGCCCACGAGCAGCCCATCGGCGCGATCGGTGGGCAGGTGCGAGAGGCGCAGGAACTCGTCTCGCTTGCGCGGGAGGGCCAGCAGGGCCGCCGCGCGCCGCTCGGCCGCGTCCAGCTCCACGCGCGCCGAGATCTCGGGCCAATCGACCGAGAGCCGCACCGCGTGCGAGCCCAGCCAGTCGATGACCTTCTGCCGCCGCGGCGACGCGCGCTCATCGCCGAGCGCCGTGACCAGCGGGCCCAGCGGATCGATCTGCAGCTCCTTCGACCAGGCGGGCGGCGGCTCCCAGCCGCGCATCTCGTAGTGCCCGCGCTGCAGCGCCAAGAGGTTCCCGAGGTTCTGCCGGTGCTGCGTGGCCAGCGCCTGCTTGAGCTGATCGGCGGTGAGCAGGCCCTTCTCCACCAACACCTGCCCGTGGCGCTTGCCGCTCGCCTGCGCCTCGGCCAGGGACGCGTCGATCTCCAGCGCGTTCACCCAGTCGTTGGCGAGCAGCACCTGCGCCAACGTGCGGAAACCCGCGAAGTACGCCGACCCGCACATCGCGCCCGCGCGGAAGAACTGGCGGATCTCCACGCCCTCGCCGTTCTCGATCGAGAGCGTGCCCGAGGCGCGCGTGCGCACGATCGCCGCGACCAGCTCCGGAGCACTCGTCTGTTCGAGCTCACCGTCGGCCAGCGCCGGGAGCAGATCGAACGTATCCACAGTGCGACAGTCTACCTTGCCGCACGCGCGGCGACATCATTTCGACACTGTCGGATGGCCTCGTACAGCACCACACCCGTACAGGTCGCGAGGTTGAGGCTGCGCGCGGAGGGCTCCGCGATCATGGGGACCCGCACCCAGCGCTCCGGGAACTGCGCGAGCACCTCTTCGGGCAGGCCGGTGGCCTCTTCGCCCATGACGAGCCACTGCCCGGGGACGAACGTCGCATCCCAGAGCGCCTTGGTGCCGGGGCCCACGCGGCCGGTGAAGAGGTGGACCTGGTCGGCGCTGAGCTTCTCCTCTTTGACGAGCTCGTCGAACGAGCTCCAGGTGGCCGCCCAGACCTTGTCCCAGTAGTCGAGGCCCGCGCGGCGCAGGTCCTTGTCGGTGACGCGAAAGCCCAGCGGCGCCACCAGGTGCAGCCGCGAGCCGGTGACCGCGCACAGGCGCGCGATGTTGCCCGTGTTGGGCGGGATCTGCGGGCGCACCAGCACGATGTTGAATCTCGGCTCGGGTGGCACGAGAAAGAGCGTGCTATTCGAGGTGCTCATGTCCCGGCTCGTGATCATCGCCAACCCGCGCGCCCACCGCAACCGGCTCTGGCCGCTGGCGGCGCAGGCGCTGAAAAAGGCGGCTCCTGGTGCCACGCTTCTGGAGACGCCGCAAGAGGAAGATCTGAAGTCCGCCGCGCGCGAGGTGGCGAGCGGCAAGGTGGAGGTGGTCGCGATCGCGGGCGGCGACGGCACGGCGCAGCGGGCGATCACGGAGCTTTCGCAGGCGTGCGGGGACAAGCTGCCGCCCATCGCGCTCCTGGGCGGCGGTGCGTACGATTCGCTGGCGGACCTGGGCCGGCGCGGCGCGCCCGAGGTGCGGCTCAAGCGGCTCTCCACCGCGCTGGCCTCGGGCGAGACCTTGAAGCTGGACGCGCGCGACACGCTGCAGGTCGAAGGACAGCTCGGCTTCCGGCTGGGCGTGGGGCTGCCGCTGCGGTTCGTCGAGGCCATCTATCGCTCGGGGAGGCCGGGGCGGCTGATGGGCGCGTGGATGACGCTGAAGACCATCGGCAGCTCGCTCACGCATGGAGCCTTCGCGAAGGCGCTCTATGAGCCGCTGCCCGTCTCGTGCGTGGTGGACGGCGAGGAGTGGCCGCCGGTGCCGCTCTATGGACTCGTGTGCGCCAGCGTGGCCGAGGCCGGCCTGGGCCTGCGTCCGTTCAAGCGCGCGACCGAGCAGCCGGGGTTCTTCGAGGTGCTGGGCCTGACCGCGGGGCCGCTCGCGTTCTCGCTCGAGCTGCCGCCGCTCCTCTTGGGCCGGCCTGCGCGGCGCGACCGGCTGCTCGACGCGGTGGCCGAGCACGTGGTGCTGCAAGGCCGGAGCGCCCTGCCCTACTTCCTGGACGGCGAGGTCAAGCCGGGCTCGAAGTCCCTCACCATCACGCCCGGGCCGCGCGTGTCGCTGGTGCGCGCGTGAGGTCGCGGCGCGCCAGGTCCCTCGCATGAGCACCCGGCTGGTCAACGTCACGCGCGGGCAGACCATCGCGGCGTCCATCGAGCTGGCGATCACGCCTCGCCAGCGCATGAAGGGACTCTTGGGACGCAAAGGACTCGACGCGGGGTCGGGCCTCGTCATCGATCCCTGCACGTCCATCCATATGTTCTTCATGAAGTTTCCCATCGACGTGCTCTTCGTGGACAGCGGCGGGACGGTGGTGCGCGCCATCGAACACCTGAAGCCCTGGCGGCTGACCCGCTTCTATCCGAGCGCGCGGTGGTGCGCCGAGCTGCCGATCGGGGCCCTGGCCCAGAGCGGGACCCGCGAGGGAGATGCCGTGAAACTGGAAACAATTTCCCCGGACGGTGCATCCGCTCGTTGACCGCGGAAGTCTCCCTTGCTAGCGTCGCCCCGCTCGACCTAACCCCTGCCTTAGGACTCGATCGGCCCATGCGAATCATCCACGCTGCAAAGTCCGACGTGGGCATGAAGCGCGACAACAACGAGGACAACCTCCTCGTGTTCCCCGAACAGAACTTGTTCGCGGTGTTCGACGGCATGGGCGGTCACGCGGCCGGCGAAGTTGCGAGCGCGATCGCTGCCAACGAGGTCCGCGAGTTCTTCGAGCACACCGGCAAGGACGAAGAGGCGACCTGGCCCTTCAAGGGCGAGCGTCAGAAGTCCTACGACGAGAACCGCTGTGTCACGAGCATCAAGCTCGCGAACGCGAAGATCATCGAGGCCTCCGAGGGCGACGGCGCCAAGAAGAACATGGGCACCACCGCCGTGATGATGCACTTCGTCGAGCGCAACGGCGCCGGCCCCAAGTGCCTCGTCGCGCACGTGGGCGATTCGCGCGGCTATCACTTCCGCAACGGGCAGCTCAAGCGCATCACCATCGACCACTCGCTGGTCGAAGAGTACCTGCGCATGGGCAAGATCACCGAAGAGGAAGCGAAGAACTTCCCGCAGAAGAACATCATCTTGCGCGCGCTCGGCCAGCAGAAGGTGGTCGACGTCGAGATCAACGCGTTCGATCCGATGGCGGGCGACATCTTCCTCGTCTGCTCCGACGGCCTCTCGGGCATGGTGCCGGATGACATGATCCAGGCCATCTTGCAGCGCGCGCCGAACATCGAGGCCGCCACCAAGAAGCTCATCGACACGACCAACGCCAACGGCGGCGTGGACAACGTGACGGTGATCCTGGCGCAGTTCCAGCCGGGATAGTTTGCGTCCATGAAAGTGCAGGCTCCTCGGAGCAGCGGCCTCGTGCGGGTCGCTGTGGCTGTAGGTGTCTGCGCGCTCCTCGCCGGCCTCGTCTGGGCGTACGAGCGCTCCATCGCGCAGGCGCTGTCGGGCGCGTTCACGTACTGCGTGGACGACGCGTACATCCACCTCGCGCTGGGTCGGACGCTGGGGCAGGCGGGGGTCTGGGGCCTCACGCCGGACGGGTTCACGGCGGCGAGCTCGTCGATCCTGTGGACGCTCTTGCTCGCGCTCGCGCCGGGGCGAGAGCTGTGGCCGCTCGCGCTCAACGTCGGGTGCGGCGTGGGCGCGGTGTGCGTGCTCGCGTGGCGGCTGCGGAGGGCGCCGGCGCTGGTGCTGGGCGTGGCGGGCGTCGCGCTGGTGCTGCTGCCGCCCTTGGTGGTGATGGCGCTGGTGGGCATGGAGCACTCGCTGCAGATCCTGGGCGCCCTGCTCTTCCTCTGGCGCTTCGAGCGGACCATCGCCGACGGGCGCAACGAGGACGTGGACGCGCAGGTGGCCAGGGGGGCCGAGCGGCGGCAGGCGCTGGAGCTGTTCGCGCTGGGTGCGCTGGTGACGGCGACGCGCTACGAGGGCCTCTTCCTGGTGGCGGCGGCGTTCCTGCCGCTGGTGCTGCGGCACCGCGTGATCCCGGCGCTGGCGATGGGCGTGGGCGCGGCGCTGCCGGTGGGCATCTTCGCGGCGGTGTCGATGTCGCACGGGTGGTTCCCGCTGCCGAACTCGGTGCTGGTGAAGGGCGCCACGCACGGGCCGGTGGTGCTGCGCGGCCTGGCGGCGCTGCGATCCGCGCCGCACCTGTGGGGGGCGCTGGCGCTCTTGTCGGGGCTGACCGCGCTGCTCTCGAGGGCGGCCCGGCGCTTCGGCGGGACCGATCGCGCGTCGCTGGCCCTGAGGCTGACGGTGAACGTCGCGCTCGTGACCGCGCTCCTGCACCTGCAGTTCGCCAAGCTGGGCTGGTTCTACCGCTACGAGGCGTGGCTGCTGGCGATGACCATCTGGTGCGCGGCGTGCGCGCTGGGCGACCACGGCGCGCGGCTCCTGCCCTCGCTGCCGGAGTCGACGGCGCGGCTGGCGGTGGCGCTGGGCCTGCTCGTGTGCGCGGGGCCGGCCATCTCGCGGGCGGTGACGGCGCTCTCGACGGCGGAGCTCGCGGCCAAGAACATCCACGATCAGCAGCGGCAGATGGGGCTGTTCCTGGGCAGCGAGCTGCCGGGGTCGTCGGTGGCCCTCAACGACATCGGCGGGCCCAGCTACTTCGGCAAGTCGCACATCCTCGATCTGGTGGGGCTCGCGTCCATCGACGTCGTGCGGGCGCTGCGCACCAACGGCGCCTCCCAGGGCACCTTGCGGGGGCTGACGCAGGAGCACCGGGTGCGGTTCGCGCTCCTGCACGCGAAGCTGTTTCAGGGCGCGATCCCGCCGGAGTGGGTGGTCGCGGGGCGCTGGCGGCTGCCGGACAACCTCGTGTGCGGCGAGGACACGGTGACGTTCTTCGGGACGAGCGCCGGGGCGGCAGAGGAGCTGGCGGCAGCGCTGCGCCGGTTCGCGCCCAGGCTGCCGGAGGGCGTCGAGGTGTCGGTGGCGCCTTGAGCGGAGCTGCGGGGCGCTCGCTCGCTGACATCAGGGGACGGGCTTGGGGGCTCGCAGCGCGGTCAGGCGCGCGTCGAAGCGTGACTGATCGAAGGCGGGCTCGCGGCGCAGGCGCTCCACCGGCGCGGAGCAGTCGGGCTGCTGCGCGAGCTCGCACAAGCGCACCGCCTCGGCGGCGATCACGGGCAGGTCCGCGCCCAGCTCGCGCGGCTGCTCGAGCGCGCGCCGGAGGGCCTGGCTCGCCTCGGGGAAGCGGCCGGCCCGGGCGAGCAGCGTGCCCAGCGCATAGGCCGGGAACGCGCGCGAGGACGGGTGCGCCTGCAGGAGCCGGAGGCGCTCGTCGACGGGGAGAGACTCGTCGCGCAGCAGCACGCGGCCCAAGGCGGCGGCGACCTCCGGGTTCTCGGGATCGCGCTCGAGGGCCGCCAGGACCACCTCGCGGGCCTCGGCGGCGTGACCCGTCCGCGCCAGGAGCGAGGCGTGGTACGCGCACGCCAGCGCGGCGCCCTCGGTCTCGCAGGCGTGGGCCCAGAGCGCGGCGTCGCTCATCCAGGCGCGGGCCTCTCGCACCGAGCCCACCGCGCACGCGGCCACGAGGACGGACACGATCGGCAGCGCGCGCCCCGCTCGCGCCGGCGACGACTCGGCCACGAGGCCCGCCAGGACGGCCAGCGCGGCCAGGGGCAGGAGGGCGTAGGTGTCGGAGACGAAGATGTTGGTCATGCGCACCGTGACCACCGCGAGCGGGAACGCCGCGAAGCCGAGCCAGGTGAGCGCGCGCCGCGGCCCCAGCGCGCGCACGAGCAGCCACACCGCCAGCGGCAGGAGCAGGAGCCCCGCGAGCCCGAGGGGGCTGCGCGGATCGTAGACCACCGCGAGCCGCAGCGGCGCCAGCAGGTTGAACGTGGTGCGCCCCAAGGACAGCAGCGCACCGAGCGGCGCGTCGCTGCCCTCCGCGAGCTTCTTCACGCCCTGCGCGGTGTAGGTGGTCGTGTAGTAGCGCCAGTTGGCCAAGCCCACCGCGAGCGTGACGGGGACCGCGGCGAGGGACACGAGCATCGAGCGGCGGCTGCGCTCACCGGGCAGCGGGGCGAGCCAGAGGCACGCGAGCGCCCACAGCGGCCAGAGGAGCGCGATCGGCTGCGCCAGCGTGCCCAGCGCGTAGCAGGCGATGGCGGAGAGCCCGTCTCGCCAGCGGCCCGTGCGCGAGGTGCGCGCGAGCAGCAGCGTCGCGGCCAGCGTGAAGGCGCAGGCCAAGAGGTGCTTGCGCGCGGCGACCCAGGAGATCGACCCCACCGCCAGCGGGTGCAGCGCGAAGAGCAAGGTCAGCGCGAGCACGAGCCGCGGGTCGCTCAGGAGCCCGCGCAGCAGCAGGAACACCAGCGCGCAGCACACGAGCCACACGAGCAGGTTCATCGCGTGATGCACGCCGTGGCCCAAGGCCTCGCCCGCGCGCAGGTCCAGCCAGAACGAGAGGTCGCGCACCGGCTGCAGATCCAGGATGCGCCCCGCGGCGCGCTGCGCCTGATAGTCCGCGAGCGAGCGCACGTGCGTCAGCGGGTCGAGCAGCGTGTGGTCGTCGCGGGAGAGCAGCGGGTCGTGCAGGAGCAGCGGGCCCTGCGCGAGGAGCAGCGCGGCGAGGCCGAGGGCCAGCGCGAGCAGCCGGGCCCGGGCGGACAAGCCTCAGGCCTCCAGCCGCACGCCGGGCGCCGCGATGGCGCGCTGCAGCCGCTCGCCGGGGCCGAGGTGCGTCTGGTCCCACACCATCGTCTGCTCCACGGTCACGCCCGCGTCCACGCGCACGTTGTGGCCGATGACCACGCCCGGCCCGAGCTTCGCGCCGTGGGCGATCTGCGCGCCCGCGAGCACGAGCAGCGGGCCCTGCAGCGTCACGCCCTCTGCGAGCCGCGCCGTCTCGTGCACGAACACCCGCGGCGCGACCTCCTTCGTGCCCGCCCACGGATCCGCGCCTTGAAAGCGCGTCAGCGGCACGCGGCCCTCGAGCACGTCCAGGTTTGACGCGAGCAGTTGCGGCGGCGCACCCAGGTCGGCCCAGGCGCCGTCCTGCAGGTAGCCCAGGACCTTCGCGCCCTCCTGGATGAGGCGCACGTAGGCGGTGCGGTTGATGTCGCTCTGGCCCTCGGCCGGCAGCCGCGAGAGCACCTCGGGCTCGAGCACGTGCACGCCCGTGAAGTGGCAGCGTGTGAGCGGCAGATCGCCCGCCACGCCGCGGCCCACGATGCGGCGCACGTTCGACTGCGGATCGATCTCCACGGCGCCATACGACGCGCCCGGCGGATACGGCGCGAGCACCATCGTCGCCACCGCCTTCGCCTGCTGGTGGGCCTCGAGCGCCGCGGCGAGATCCACGTCGAACAGCATGTCGCCGTTGAGCAGGAAGAACGGCCCGCCCGAGAGCAGGGACGCCGCGTTGCGCACGCCGCCGCCCGTGCCGAGGATGTGCCGCTTCTCCTCCAGCACCTCGATGCCGAGGCCCAGCTCGGCCGCGATCGCGCGCGCGCCCTTCTCCATCGCCGGCGCCAGGTGGTGCGTGTTGATGACCACCTCGCGCACGCCCGCGCCGCGCAGGAGCGCGAAGTTGAACTGCACGAGTGGGAGCCCGCACAGGGGCACGAGCGGCTTGGGCACCGCGTCGGTGAGCGGGCGCAGTCGCGTTCCGAAGCCCGCGCAGAGGACCATCGCCTTCATGGATCTTCTGTACCACGAGGTGCCTCGGACCTTGGGCCTTACGTCAACGTGATGATCCGCACAGACGTGTGGGCTCGTTCACACGGCCGCGGCGCCGCGCTCGCCTATTTCACTCGGCGCGAGCCACGCACGTTCCGGCCCGCGCGCACTTCGCCCTCGCTCGGGAGCGCACATGAACCGCGCATGGATCGTCACCCTCTTCTTGCTCTGCGCCGCGTGCGGCGGAGCGAGCACGAGCTACACGCTGCTCTCCTTCAAGCCCGAGCCCGCGGGCGCCAACTGCCCCACGGGCGGCGTGGCCATCCGGTCCGGCGCCGACACCAACGGCGACGGCGCGCTCGAGGACTCCGAGGTCATCGCCGCGCAAACACGCTACCTCTGCAACGGCGCGAGCGGCTCCATCGGCGACTCGGGCCAGGACGCCGACGGCGGCCCCGCGGGCGCGTTGACGCTCTTCCACGCCACTGGAGAGCCGCCCGGCCTGCACTGCCCGTACGGCGGCGAGCGCATCGACATCGGCCAGGACACGAACGGCGACGGCACGCTCGAGCAGGGCGAGATCACGCAGACCCTCTATAGCTGCCTGATCGACGCCGACGCGGTGGGGCTGCACCTGGGCAAGCTGGACGTGCGCACGCAGGCGGACCTCGACGTCCTGCGCGACAAGCGGCTGCAGATCGGCGAGATCCACGTCTACGCGAGCTTCACCGGGCCCTTCGAGCTGGAGCAGATGGTCGCGGTCACGGGCGACATCACCTTCGACGACAAGGCGGGCGTGACGGCGATCTCGCTCCCGCAGGCCAACTCGCTGCTGGGCGTCATCTTCAGCGGCACGGCGCCGGAGCTGACCAGCATCTCGCTGCCCAAGGTGGACACGATGTCGTCCTTGGAGCTGCACGAGGCGCCCAAGTTCGCCTCGCTCGACCTGCACGCGGTGACCAAGATCGGCAACGAGCTCGACTTCGACAACGTGGGCGTCGCGTTCGACCTGTCGCTGCCGGAGCTGACGGACGTGTCGTGGGTGTACGTGTACGGCACGGGGCCGCGGACGATGTCCTTGCCCAAGCTGCAGGCCATCCACAGCAGGATCGAGCTCCTGAGCACGCCGCTGCCCGCGCTCACCCTGCCCGCGCTGACGCAGGTCGGCGCTGTGGTCCTGGAGGACGACGACGCGCTGACCTCGGTGTCGTGGCCGGCGCTGCGAGAGCTGGGCAGCCTCCTCATCGACAAGGTGGGGCTGACGGCGCTGTCGCTGGAGCAGGTCGAGCGGGCGCCCCGCGGCATCCTCATCTACGACACGCCGCTGCAGACCTTCGAAGCGCTGCACCTGACGCAAACCGCGGGGCTGGACCTGGACTCGAACCCGTCGCTGACGCAGCTCTCGCTCCCGCTGCTGGCGGACGGGGGGTTCATCCAGCTCCGCGACGGCGAGCCTGCGACGATCTCGCTGCCGGCGCTCGTGCATGCCGCGCAGGTGCTGATCCGCAACGCCACGATCACCACGCTGTCCCTGCCCGCGCTGCAGAGCGTGGACGACAAGCTCTGGGTGACGAGCTCGTCGCTGCAGACGCTCGATGCGCCCGCGCTGACCCACATCGACGAGCTGCTCCTGAGCGACGACAGCGCCCTGAGCACCCTGCACTTCCCGGCGCTGCGCCAGGTGCCGACCGCGTTCCACCTGTACCGCTGCGTCCTCCTGCCGGCCTGCTTCGTGCAGTCGCTCCTGGCGCAGCTCAGCTCGACGCCGGCGGAGGTCGAGGTGGGCTTGAACGGACCCGACGGCTGCTCTGCGAGCGGCGTGCGCGGCGGCACATCCAACGCTTTCGCGCTCTCGCGCTGACCTTTCAAGATTCCCTGGAGACCACCATGCAACGGACCCTCGTGTGTTCGATGAGCTCGCTCGTCCTCGTGTCACTCTTCGGCTGCGGCGGCACCGTCGCTGCCACCGGCAACCAGCTCGTGCGCTTCGCGGCGGAGGCGCCTGGAGCGCACTGCGCGCAGGGGGGCGTGGCCATCGAGACCGGCCGCGATGAGAACGCGGACGGCACGCTGCAGGACGGCGAGGTCGACGCTGCGCTCACCACGTACGTGTGCAACGGCGCCACCGGCCCGTCCGGGCCTGCCGGCTCCAATGGGCACGGGCTCGACTCCCTGCTGACGGCCACGCCGGAGCCCGCGGGCGCGAACTGTGCCTTCGGCGGCGAGCGCATCGACGTGGGCATCGACACCAACGACGACGGCAAGCTGGAGACGCCGGAGATCACGCAGACCACCTTCGTGTGCAACCGCGATCCGCTGCTCGACGTGCACGTGGGCGACATGTACATCGACCGCGCCGAGGACCTGGCGCGCTTCGTGGGCGTGCGCGTGATCGGCGGCGACCTGCGCGTGCGCGGCGCGCTGGGGAGCACGCTGTCCCTGCCGCAGCTCGAGCACATCGCGGGCAACCTCGTCATCGACGGCGACGCGTTCGACAACGGGGGCGAGCCGCAGAGCATCCCGGGCCTGACCACGGTGTCCCTGCCGAACCTGGTGACGGTGGTGAAGGTGAACGTGTCGGGCCAGCACGAGCTGACGACCTTGTCCCTGCCCTCGCTCACCACCGCGAGCGAGGTGCTGCTCAACGATCTGCCCGTGCTCTCCGCGGTGTCGTTGCCGCAGCTCACGGGCGTCCTCTCGGGCACGCTGCAGCTCGACCGCCTGACGCTGGTGACGCAGCTCTCGCTCCCCAAGGTCACGGAGGCCGACGGGCTCGTGCTCTACGCGAATCCGGCGCTGGCCACGCTCGACCTGCCGGCGCTCACCAAGATCCACACGCTGTTCGACGTGCACCAGACCAAGCTCGATCGCTGCGCGCTGGGCCGCTTCTGGACCACGCTGGCGGTCCGTCCCGGCGTGGCCTCGCTGCGCGCCAACGTGCAGTCGACCTGCGCGCCCGCGGACCTCTGCGTCACGCTCCCGGTCGCGTCGATCACGGACGCGAGCGTGTACCAGTGCATCGACAGCGGCTCGTTCCTGGCGGCCGACTCGCTGTGCGGCCTCGTCGGCGGACATCTCTTGTGGGTGAAGTCGTCGGCCGAGTTCGCTGACGTGCGCGCGCTGTTCACGCAGCAGCGGGTCGCGCCGGGCTGGCTCGGCTACACCGACGCTGCGGCGCACGGCACCTGGGTGGCGAGCGGCGCGACCAGCTACGACGTGACCGCGCACGCAGGCTTCTGGGCCGACAAGGAGCCCAACAGCAGCCCGGGGAGCGACTGCGCCACGATGGACAAGACGGGCCTCGCCTCGGCCGCGCTCTGCCTGAACGAGCTCCCGGCGCTGTGCCGCGTGCCGAAGTAGCAGAGGTCCACGAGGCTCGCGGCGAACACCTGCGCGAGCCGATCGCGAGCGCGCTCAGGGCTCCTTCGCGGGGGCCCAGAGCTCAGCGTGCAGGGCCGCGGCGAGGTCCGCGGGCGCATCGAACACCACCTGGACCTCCTTGCCCCGCCGCTCGGTCCAGAAGCGCGCGCCTGCCGCTCCCGGCCACTCGTGCAGCAGCGCGGTCTTCGCCGGCGCCTCGTGGGCTGTGCGCCTGGCCAGCGCCTGCGCCGCGGCCGCCTGCGCCTCGATCGCGTCCGGCTCGGTGTCCCACACGGTGCGCAGGATGGCCACGGCCTGCCCGGCCGGCCCCTTGAACACGACCAGCCGATCGCCGCCCCACCCGGCCGCCGCGCGCTCGGCCACCCTCTCGGGCACGCCCAACTGGCGGCACCAGAACAGGAACCCAGCCTCGCACAGCACGTGGTCATAGACGCGCGTCCACCCGGCCAGCGACGGCGG
>JAFEBC010000809.1 GCA_018266095.1 Deltaproteobacteria bacterium | reverse complement strand
GCGCGCCTCGCGCCCGAGGGTCTCCCCTGGCTGCCCCTCGCCGTCGACTGGCGTACGGATCCGCCGCAGGGCGCGTGGTGGGCCCAACGACGGCTGCCCGATCGCGCGACGTTCGCCGATCGACTCGCCTCGACCAAGATCGACTATGTGCTCCTGCGCCACACCGACGCCGGCGCCTGGCCTCCACAGCGAGACCTCTTGCGCGACATCGCCGGCGCTCACAGCGTCTTCACCGACGAAGACACGGAGCTCTGGAGCCTCGGCCGCTAAAGCTACCGCGGCGGCCCCGGCTTCTTCTCGATCTGCGTCCGCTCGTCGTCGTCCTCGTCGTCGAGCGAGATGCCCACGTCCGGCTGCTTGGGCCCCGACTCCTTCGGCTTGAACTCGGGCGTCGCGATCTCGGTGCGCTCGTCGTCGTCGTCGAACAGGTCGATGGCGTCGGGCACCGGCGGCGGGGGCTTGGTTCCGCTCATGACGACCTCCGAGACAGAGTGTAGCGCGAAGCCGTGTTGCGCGATCACTACGAAGGGCCTACTTCGTCGCCTTCTTGGCCGCGTCCTCGGCGGTCTTCTTCGCCTGCGCGGCGGCCTCCTTCATGCGCTCGGCGGCTTCGCTCTCCGCGGCCTTCTTGGCGGCGTCCTCGGCCTGGCCCGCGAGCTTCTTGGCGGTCTTGCCGGTGTCGCCCAGCGCGTCCTCGACCTCGCCGAGGAAGTTCTTGTCGAGCGCCACCTTCACGGCCCACGAGTGCGGGAAGTCGAGCTGCTTCAGGACGCCGACGTTCTTCTCGGCCTTGGGGAGCTTGGTGTGCAAGAGCGACGCGAGCGAGGCCACGGCCCACGCGATGAGCAGGCCCTTGGCGAGCCCGACCCCGGCGCCGCCGAGCTTGTCCACGGTGCCGGTGACGGTGCCGAGCGAGTCGTGGAGGAAGTTCGCGAGCATGCGCGCGAGCACGGTGGTGGCGATGAAGATGCCGATGGAGAACGCGACGGTGGCCACCGACGGCGAGAGGCCCAAGGACGGCCCGAAGCTCTGCCCCAATTCAGCCGCGAAGAGCCGCGCGAGGATGAGCCCGGCCACCCAGCCGACCACGCCGAAGACCTGCTTGATGAGCCCCTTGATGAGCCCGAGGATGAGGAACAGCAGCGCGACGCCGCCGAGGATCAGATCGAAGACCACGGATGCCCCGCTCGGGCCCGCGCACGTAGCGCGCAGGCTCGCGTTGACTGACTACTTGAGCCCGTCCGACGACTTCACCAGCTTGGCGACCTCGGCCGCCTTCGCCTTGTAGTTCACGTTCCCGGGCTCGTACGTGAGCGCCATCTTGAAGTTGCGCTCCGCCGCCGCGAACCGCTGCGCCGCCTGGTCGGTCAAGCCCGCCATGAAGAACTTGCGTCCCTGCGGCGTGGTGCCGACCTCCTGCTCCTTGTCCTTCTTCAGCTCCTGCTCCGACGCCTCCACGAAGCGCAGCTTCTTGGCGCGCTCGGGCCCGTTCACGTCGGCGACGTACTTGTTGCGCCGCACGTCGTCGCGCAGGCACACGTACGCTTCGTTGATGCGCTTGTAGATGCGCGAGAGCGCGTCCTTGAGCTCGCCGCCACCCATCGTGTGAAACCGGTCGGGATGGTACATGCGCGACTCGCGGTAGTACGCGGCCTTGATCTCATTCGGTGTGGCCCCCTGCCCCACCTTGAGGATCTGGAAGTAATCGAGCTCGTCCATGATCTGGGCGAGCGCCATTGCTTCGATCTCGAAACCTTCGTCCAGGGCAGCAGACATAGGGGGCTCTTCCGCGCGCCTTGTGAGCGCTTACGCGGCCTCCGCACCGCGAGCGAGGGTGGTCGCGGCGTTCTTGGCTTGCGCGGCCTTGATCATCTCTTCCGTGAGTCCGGAACTCAACCGAATCGTACACGTCGTCTTCTGGCCCGTCTCGACGTCCGTTGCGGTGACGTTGACGATGCCGTTGGTGTCGATCTCGAAGGTGACCTCGATGCGCACCTCCCCGCGATACGCGATGCGGAAGCCCGAGAACTCGAACTCTCCGAGCAGCTCGCACTCGGCGGCCTTGTTGGATTCGCCCTGGTAGACGCGAATCTTCACCTTCTCCTGGCCGTCGCGGTTGGTGGTGTAGCTCTTGCTGCGCTCGATCGGAATCGGCGTGTTCTTGTCGATGATCTTGTCGGTGTAGCCGCCCACCGTGCCCACGCGCAGCGTGAGCGGCGTGACGTCGAGCAGGTAGTGCTCGCCCTTCGCGTCGAGGAGCGAGTTGGCCTGGATGGACGCGCCCATCGCGACCACTTCGTCGGGGTCGATCCCCGTCATCACGTCCTTCTGGAAGTAGTGCTTCACAGAGGTGCGGATGATGGGCAGTCGCGTGGGTCCGCCGACGAGGATGACGGCGTCCAGATCGCTCGCGGTCATGCGCGCCGACTGCAGCGCTTCGTCGCAGACCTTGAACGTGCGCTGGACGAGATCCATCGTCATCTTGTTGAACTCGGCCTCCTGCAGCGTGGCCTCGAGGTCCATCACCTTGCCGGTCGGGTCCTGGCAGATGCCCTCGATCTTCACCTTGGCGATGCCGTCGCGGCCCACGTCGATCTTCGCGCGCTCGGCCGCTTCCTTCAGCATCTGCAGGCAGTACTTGTTGAGGCGCAGATCGATTCCCGTGCGCTTCAGGAAGTCCTCGGCCAGCCACGTCATGATGCGGTCGTCGAAGTCGTCGCCGCCCAGGTACGTGTCGCCCGCCGTCGAGAGCACCTCGAAGACGTCCTTGCCGATCTCCAGCACCGAGATGTCGAAGGTGCCGCCGCCCAAGTCGTACACGGCGATGCGCTGCGTGATGTCCTTGCCGAAGCCGTAGGCGAGCGCGGCCGCGGTGGGCTCGTTCAGGATGCGCAGCACCTCGAGGCCGGCGATGCGGCCCGCGTCCTTGGTGGCCTGGCGCTGGTTGTCGTTGAAGTAGGCCGGCACCGTGACCACGGCCTTCTTCACCTCGTGGCCGAGGTAGTTCTCGACGATCGCCTTCATCTCCTTGAGCACCAGCGCGGAGATTTCGGGGAGCGAGAAGACGGCGTCGCGGATCTGGATGCGGACTGAGTTGTTCTCGCCCTCGACGATCTTGTAGGGCATCACCGCCTGCGCCTTCTTCACCTCGTCGGAGAAGTAGAAGCGGCCGATGAGGCGCTTGGCGGAGTAGACGGTGTTGTCGGCGTTGGTGATGATGTTGCGCTTGGCCGAGTTGCCGACCAGCACGGTGCCGTCGTCGAGGAAGCTCACCACCGACGCGTGCGTGCGCTCGCCCCACTCGTTGGGGATGACGCCGGGCTTTCCGTTCTCGAGGATCGAGACGCAGGAGTAGCTCGTGCCGAGGTCGATGCCGATCGCGATCTCATCTGCCAAGGTGCGTTCTCCCGAGTGAGGGGCGGCGGGTCCACTCTAAGTGCGCGCGGGGCGAGGGTCAACGATTGGAAAAGTGGAGCAGAAACGTCGCTTCGGGGGAGTCCGTCGATCGGACGCGCGAGCCCGTGCGCCGCGCGGCTCGGAGCGGCTCGACGCACCGCGGGATGTCGGGCGGATTCAGAGCGTGACGGCCTTGAGCGAGCGATCGATGGCGATGATTCCGCCCTCGGCGATGGGCGTGGCGCCCTCGGGGAGGACCTCGCCGGAGACGAGCGTGATGGCCTTCAGGGCCTTGTGCGCGCGCAGGACCGGATCGTGCTCGCGGGTGCGCGGCGAGAGCTCGTGCCGGACGCAATCCGCGAGGCCTTCGATGCTGTGCGTGGCGAGCGGATGACCGCGGCGCAGCGCGACGAGCAGGCGGCCGTTGCTGGCGAGCGCGGCCAGCTTGGGCGTGGGCATACCGAGCGATTCGAGGGCGCGCTCGGCGTTTCCGATGGCAGCCGCGAGCGCCTTCGCTGCGGCGCTGGCGTCGAGATCGGGATCGTCGATGGGGCCGAGGTCGCGCACGCGCGCGAGGAAGGTGGCGAAGAGCGTCTCGGCGCCGGTGTCACCGCGGAACGAGCGGCGCAGCGAATCGGGCAGCGCCAGATAGAGCGCCTCGCGCACGGGCTCGAGCTCCTCTGGCTTGCCTGCGAGGGTGAACAGCCAGCGGCGCGCGCGCAGGGGCAGCGTGGAGTCTTCGTGGAAGCTGCGCGGGACGCCGCCGGGGAGCAGGAGCGCGCCGGACGCGAGCACGGTGACTTCGCTCTCGAGGCCTTCGGCGAGCCGCTCGGGCAGGTACGCCGTGTGCGACGGCCGCTTGCGCACGAGCACGTCATTGCTCTGGAAGAAGCCCACGCCTGACGCGGTCTCGCCCTGACCCAACATGAGCTTGGGCCCGAGGCGCCTGAGCACGCAGCCGACGAGGGCTGCATCGCTGGCGAAGGTGGCGACGAACTCAGACATCGCGAGGTGCCTCCTCGATGGACATCATAACAGAGGACCCGTGCGGGGCCACTTCGATCACGGCGGCCGGGCCAGGTGAGATCGCGTGCGCAGGATCACGCCGATCGGATCACGTCAAAACGACGCGCGCTCGAGCAAGAGCAAGTACACGTTGCAGATCCAGTGACACACAGCGGCGCCCACGATGGACCCCGTGCGGGCGCGCAGCCAGGCGAAGAGCAGCGCCGGAAAGAACACCGCGAGGCGCCACGGCGCGGGGATCAAGAGATGCCCCACGGCGAAGACGATCGCGGCGTACACCGCGCCCTTGCCGAACTTCGCGCCCCACAGGCTGAACTGCGGCGGCCAGCGCTCCTCGAAGCGCAGCGTCATGTAGCCTCGATAGAAGAACTCCTCCGAGAGCGCCACGGCGCCGTTGCCCGCGATGCGGCCCCAGGTGTCGGAGTCGAGATGTGGCCAACGCAGCGCGTGCGGCGAGACGGCGTACGGCGCGAGCATGGCGCGCAGGTCCTGCGGCAGGTGCGGGAGCACGTTCACGAACTGCAGCCACGCGAGCGTGAACAGCGGCAGCACCACGAGGCACGCCCCCAGGCCCCACGCGAGATCCCTGGCGAGGGTACGTTGGTGTAGGCCCGCCTCTTCGGGATCTTGCTGGCGCTGCTCCATCACCCGGCCCGGCACCCACAGGAACGCGGCGACCGCGAGCGCGCCCGCGACCGGTTGTACGAACGGGAGCGCGTAGCCCAGGACCTGCGCCACGGCCAGGGCGAGCATGGTGGCGGCCCAGACGACCATCGCCTCTTTCGCGGGCTCCGCCGGAAGTCGCACGCCCCAGAAGCTATCATCCAAAGCCGCCCCGAACTTGGGCTTGTTGGGGGGTCCAGCGGGAGCGGCCGCGTGTGACCGCGCGCACCTCTCGCTTGCGAAATTGGTGTTAGATTGAACGTCTATGACCTTGCGTCCGACGCTCCTCTCGGCCCTCGCGCTCATCGCCGCCTTCGGCACTGGGTGCGGCAAGCAGACCTTCATCGCCGGCCTGTTCTTCCAGACGCCCGCGATGCCCAACCCGCAGGCGCCGGGCTCGAGCCTGGGGCCGTACAACTTGCTCACGGGCTATGTCGGGACCATCGACATCAGCGACCCGACCAAGATCCAGGACGCGCAGATCCAGGGCGTGAACAACGCCAAGACCACGATCGTGTACCGGTCGTGCGCGTCGGCGGGCACCAGCACGGGCTGCATCAGCACCGGCAACGGCAGCGTCGACACCGTGCTCAACGTGCCCTCGAAGGACAACGGGCTCTACGAGCTGTTCTCGAACGACGAGCCCAAGCTCACGTACGAGGTCGGCGTCCACTACACGCTCATCATGGAGGTCCCCAGCGACGGCTCGACGGGACCGGCCACGAGCAGCACGGAGACGGACGCGTACGGCGCGAGCTTCACGCCCATCCCGCCGCCGACGGTGGTCGAGTTCACCAACAAGAGCGACATCAAGCACCAGGCGCTCAACCAGGACATGACCATCACGCGCAGCGACCCGCAGGTGGACGGCGAGTACCGGCCGGCGTTCGTGGTGGTGGGCCAGGTGGATCCGAACAACCCGACGGCGCTGCCGGACATCAAGTACTCGTCGTTGAACTACCAGGACCCCAAGGAGTTGCTGCTGCTCGCGCTCTCGGACCAGCCGTACCGCAAGGGCTCGTACACGATCCCGGGGAGCGCGTTCGCGGCGCCGGGCACGTACATCGTGGTGCTCTTGACGATCGCGGAGGGGAAGGCGAGCGCGAACGCGTTCGTGGGCTCGACGGCGCTGTCGGGGTCGGGGGACGCGGGGCTCGTTCAGGTACCTTGAGCTCCGCAGTCCCTGGCTTGGAACTCCGCGGGCCCGGGGCGTGGGGAAGGTTGCGCCTCCGGGAGGCCTGCGGCACGACCGGCAGTCGCGTCCGCGACTGCTCGAGCTCCGTTCCACGTGGGGTGCTGCCGCGCGCTCAAGTCGGCGCAATCCTTCCCCACGCCCCGGGCCCGCTCTTGGGCACGCTTTGTGGGTGCCGAGGATGGAATCCGCGGCTCGCCCCACGTCCCCCGTCCCCGAACCGCATTCTTGGGTTGGAGGTGGGGGAATGGCATTTTCTACTTCTCCGCGATCGCGCCGATCGGCATCGCGAACATGGTCGCGTAGAGCACGGTCGCCTTGGCGTCGCTCGCGGCCTGGCAGGTCAGCTCCAAGGGGACCGGGTTCTGGGCGTTGATGGTGATGAGGCGCGTGAGGGTCAGCGTGCGCTGGCCGCTGCTGCCGTCGGTCTCGGCGCTGGCGCCTGACTCCGGCGAGGGCGAGAGCGAGCAGAGGATGCCGGACGCGGTGAGGACGGTGTTCGGCGGCGTGCCGGTGACGAGCACGGTGAGCGCGGCCTGCACCTGGGCGCTGACGAGGTAGTTGCCGGGCGGGAGCGACATGAGGGCGACGTCCTGCTGGGTCTTGTCCAGGTCGAGCTGGCAGGTCTGGCTGCGGCCGCAGGAGGTGGCGCGGTAGGCCTGCGTCATGGGGAGGCTCATCGGGGTCCAGGTGCCGTTCTTCACGCCCAGGAACTGGTTCGGCAGCGGCTGCGCGGTGCTCAAGGGCATGCCGTGGAGGGCGTCGACGCTTGCGGTGGCGGTGGTGCCAGAGAGGTCGCCCGCGAGCTGAGATTCGCCAGCGTCGCCGGGAGGGCCTTGCGGGCCGGTGTCGCCCTTGGGGCCCGGCGCGCCCGTGTCACCCTTGGGGCCTTCGGGGCCGATGATGCCCTGGGCGCCCTGCGGACCTTCCGGCCCGATGATGCCCTGCTTCCCGGCGGGGCCTTCGGGGCCGATGATGCCCTGCGGTCCCTGCGGGCCCTCGGGTCCGATGATGCCTTGCGGGCCCTGCGGACCTTCCGGCCCGATGATGCCCATCGGGAAGATCGACTCGGTGAGGACCTGCGTCTCCTTGGCGCCGAGCGTGATGCTCCTGGTCACCTTGGTCCAGCCCGACGCGGGCACCGAGAGCTCGACCTCGTGCGTTCCCTTGGGCAGCTTGACCGTGAGCGGCGTCTGGCCCGCGAGCGCCCCGTCGATGGTCACGTCGGCGCCGCTGGGGAACGTGCTCACCTCGAGCTGCGAGGCCAGCGCAGGCAGGGAGCAGAGCATCAGTGTGGCGACCAGGAATCCGCGCATGAGACCCTCCGACGCGGCCTCCTCGAAGGTGAGGGCTCGGCGGCGTCGGAGGGTGGACCGGGGTGGGAGGCGTTTGTGACTCGGACTACTTCACCCCGTAGCGCGAGAGGAAGTCCACGGCCACCGGCGCCCAGCGGTCCACGTTGTCCTGGTCCTGGACGAAGCAACTGTGCGCCACGTCGCCGTACTGGATGGGCTTGCCGTTCGAGTCGCGCGCAGGCGGGAAGATGACCGACTCGTACTGGTAGCGGTCCTCGCCGGAGCGGTGCGAGAGCTGGATGGTCGACTCCAGCGAGACGTCGTTGTGCGGCTGCATGAAGAGGATGGTCGAGACCTGGTTGTCGACGTCGTCGAGCAGGTTGCTCTGCAGCTTGGTGTTGTTGATGAGGTTGCCGTTGCGGCCCCCGACGCACCAGCTCTCGGAGCCCGCGGCGATCTCGACCACGGCCGCCTGTCCGAACGGCAGGGTGTTGGCGGCCAGCGTGCGGATGCCGCCGAACGAGTGGCCGATGACGCCGATGCGGCTCGGGTTGATGCCCGGATGCAGGCGCAGATAGAGGATGGCGGCGCCGACGTCCTCCTCGCCCTCCTCGTGCAGATCGACCGCGGTGCAGGCCGGGTTGGACTGGAAGGGGTGGTTGCGCGCGCACTGGGCGTGGTTGGCCACCTGCTGGTCGGCGCGGACGCTGACGTAGACGCCGGTGGAGCGGGCGGTGGAGTCGCTGTAGCCGCGCGGGTACATGGCGAGCACCGCGTAGCCGTGCTGGAGGAGGTACGACTTGATGCCGCAGAACTGCTCGGGCGGATAGTCGCCGCCGAAGCGGCCGGCCTCGCAGGTGGTGGTGCAGGAGAGGTCTGGCGGCTCGAAGAGGCCCGGCTTGCACGCGGTCGAGCCGGGGACGAGGACCACCGCGGGCAAGAGCGCGCCGCCGCCCGTGGTGTCGGTCCCGCCGCCTCCCGTGCGCGGCGTGTAGAGCACGGCCTGCAGGTCGACCTGGCAGTGGCCCTTCGCGCCCGCCTCGGGGATGACGCAGCTCGCGCGGGAGTCGGCGCAGCGGCTGGGACAGAAGGCGCCCTTGCCGCCGCAGGGGCCGAGGTCGTCGATCTTGGCGTAGGAGACGACCTCGCGGTGGTAGCTCAGGCCGGGCACGTCCTGCGGGCAGGCCGCCGGATTCGCGCACGACGCGCTGATGCTCTGGTTGGGCCTGGGCGGCGTGTCCTCGACGCAGGTGCCGGCCTGCGCCAGCGCCCCGCGAGCCGCGCAGATCAATGCGCAGATCAGGCAAAGCCTCATCGCCGATCGAGTCGTCATGGTGCCCCTCCCTGTGTGTGGCCCTGGATGGTTCGGATTCGAACGATCGCGAGTTGAGACCAAGGCCTCGCCGGTCACAGTGACGGAGGTCACACCCGGGCCGGATGGACACGCCGCGGAAATGAAGAGGGCGCCCTCCGCGTGGAAGGCGCCCTCGGAACACTACAGCTCAAGCGTCTGGGCTCGGGCTGCGGGCAGCAGTGTGCTGCGGTCGCAGCACTAGAGCGCGATGGGGAACGTCATCCCGATCTTGCAGCCGTAGTTCCAGAACCAGCCGCCGACGGAGCCGATGCCGATCCAGCCGGCGTGGATGCCGCCGCCGATGCACACGCAGGACTCGTCGTCGCCGGTGTAGCAGTCCCAGTACTCGACCGGGCCGGGCGTGGGCGAGGTGATCGGCGAGTGCGGGAGCGTGCCGCGCGGGAAGCTGATGATGGCCTGGTCGGCGCTGCCGTCCTCGCGCGACTTGCGGCAGTTGTCGGCGGCGGCCAGTTTGGCGGGGTCGCTGCCGGCGCCGGTGTCGAGGATGGGCGCGTTGAAGCCGAGCAGGTCGACGGAGATGGCCATGAGGCTGAGGCCCACGGGGTCGGTCGGCTCACGGGGCTGGTTGCGCGTCGTGAGGTAGACCGTGTCCGGCGTGGTCGGGTCGATGCAGGTGTCGAGCACGTCGTTGCGGCCCAGGTCGAGGGCGTAGCGCATGCTGGAGTTGCGCGTGACCGGCGTGCCCACGGCGCTGGCGAGCGCGCCCGCGGAGAAGCCGATCTCGGCCTGGCTGTTCGCGGCGTTGATGTTCACCGTGTAGGCGAAACGGTCGCCGTTGGCGTTGAGGCCGCTCGTGAGCGCGCCGATCTTCTCGGCCTCGGTGGTGGCGCCCTGGCAGGACTCGTCGAGGTTCGCGGGGAGGACGGTCTTCGAGCCGAGGACGTCGTAGCGCACCGAGGCGCCGGCCGCGTCCTCGCGCGCGGTGGACTGGAGGATGCGGAACTCCACGCGGCGGTTGCGGCCGAGCTTGAACGTGCTGTTGTGGCCGAAGCCCGGGTTGCCGGCGACGCGCTGGTCGATCCAGGGGTCGTCGTTGGTCTCCAGCGAAGCGCAGGGCACCTCGTCGCCGCCGTCGTTGTAGCAGTTGTTGACGAGGTACGCGGACGGGCCCGCGCCGGGGAAGCTGTCGCCGAGGCCGGCCTGGCCCTGGAAGGTGGCGAGGCCGGGGCCGCTGGGATCGGCCGGGTCGGCGCCGCAGGTGACGTCGGGCAGGACCTGGTTGAGCCTCGCGCCCGAGCGCTCCAGGCGCTGCGTGACGAGGTTGCCCGACGCGTCCTTGCCGGCGAGCGGGACGGCGAGTTCGACCGCGAGCGTCTCGGGGGCGTTGTCGCAGTCGATGGCCATCAGCTTGGAGGGCGCGTCGCCGATGAGCGCGGGCCCGTCGGCGGGACCCTGCAGCGCGTCCATCGAGATGTGCGCGAAGCCGCGCGCGTTGCCGGGGATCGCGCCCGTGCAGTCGAGCGCGGCGGAGAGGACCTGGGCGTTGTCGGCCGCGGGCGCGAACTTGAGATCGCCCTTCTTGATGAGGCCGCCGGTGGCGTCCGGCAGGTACAGCGCGCCGGAGAGCGTGGGCACGTAGTCGGTCACGCGGATGGGCAGCGCGGTGTCGAACTTCACCACGGCGCGCGTGTGCACCACGTGGACCTGCGGGAAGACCTCGCCGATGATCTGCTTGCACGAGCGGCCCACCTGCGCCGCCGGCTGGCAGCCGGTCTGGCCGTGGCCGAAGAGGCCCAGGCAGTCCTCGAGCGCCGTGGAGATGCCCGAGAGCGGGTGCGCGCCGCTGAGGATGAACCCGCCCGAAGCGGCGTCGTAGATGAGGTGGCCCCACATCGGCGTGCCGGACTGGTCGAGGTAGGCGATGACGAAGCCGTACTGGTCGAGCGCGGGCCAGAGGCCGGTGAACTGCGCGATGTTGGGATCGCTGAAGACCTGCTGGTGCAGCGTGTCGGCGATGGCGGGGCTCGCCGAGGTGTTCGCCGGGCCGGAGGGGATGGGGCTGAAGGTGGTCGCGTAGGCGATGGAGACCGAGCCCTGGCCGGCCTGCACGTTGGCGGCGGCCCAGCCGTCGGCGCTCGAGGCGATGTAGGCGTCAGCGAGCGAGGCGGTGGTGTTGGTGCCCTTCTTGGGCAGGCGCACGACCGCGGTGGTGGTGCACTGCGGGACCGCGGTGGCCGTGTAGTAGCCGTCGCAGGCGGGCGCGTACGTCTGCACGATGGTGGTGCTGCCGGGCGTGTCGAACGAGAGCGTGCCGGTGTCGAACTGATCGAGCACGCCGTTCGTCACCTGGCCGGTGAACTGGTGCGTGGTGCCGGCGTTGGCGCTGATCCCCCAGACCGCGTCGGGGGCCGTCTGGCCGGGCTGGCCGAGCCACGACGAGCCGAAGTGGAGGGGGTTGTCGCTGAAGTCGGCGTCCTTGCAGCTCACGGTGACCTCGGTGGTGTTCACGGAGACAGAGATGTCCACGTAGCCAGCGCTGCTCTCGAGCGGGACGCTGACGTTCACCGAGATGTCGGCGGGGACGTCCTTGCCGGCCTGGCAGTCGAAGTCGATCTCGGTCGTGGCCGTGCCGGGCGAGATGGTGGCGAGGAACTGCTCGATGGTGAGGCCGTGCGCGCTCAGGTACGAGGTGAGCGAGGGGTCGAGCGCGGCGTTCGGGTCGCAGAGCGCCCAGCCGGTGGCGGAGACGCTGTAGCTCCAGTCGTCGCCGCTCGCGGTGCTGTCCACGCACCCGGCGATGAAGGCCGTCTGGCCCGGGTGCGTCTCGTCGATGACGATGGGCGCGCCGGCCGCGACGTGCTGGCCGTTGACGAGCTGGTACGGCGTGAGCGTGAACGTGCCGCAGATGTCGGGGAGCGCGACCCCGGAGGTGTCCGCGCGCCTGGCCTGGGTGGCGAAGTTGATGCGGGCCTGGCCGGCCTTGCCGGAGACCTGCGCCGGCTGCGGGCTGCACGCGGCGCAGGCGAGGGCCGCGAGGGCGGTGACTGCTGTGGAGGTGCGTGGGGTGGGCATGTCGTTCTGCCTCTGCGAGAGGTGGGGGGAGCGGATCCGACAGTGCCCGGATGTGTGGAAACGCACATCGGCAGTCCCCTCGGGATCGCGACACAAAGAGTGCTCCCCAAGTCGCAGTGAAAAACCCTCGCGCGCGCGCAAGGGAGCGCGAAGGCGTCGCGCGTCATGCAGCGGCGAGGCGTGCAGAGCGAGGCGTGAAGCAGCGAGGCGTGCAGCAGCGAGGCGTGCGGTGGCGAGGCGTGCAGAGCCGCTATTGGCGGGTGCGGGCCTGGCGGATGTAGCGGTCGAGGTCCTCGCGATCGATGAGCGAGAGGATCTCGAGCTTGTTGCCGTCGCGGCGGTAGATGAGGCGCACGTCGGTGGCCACGCGGATGCGGTAGTAGCCGGGCACGCCCTCGAGCGCGAGCGCGCGCAGGGAGCCGTGGCGCCAGTCGTTGGCGAGGCGCTGGATCTTGTCGAAGGCGGCGCGCTGCATGCGGCGGCTCCAGCGCTCGATGGAGTCATAGAACTCGCGCGTGAGCACGGGCACGAGGAAGGTGGCGGACTCCTCCTCGGTGGGGATGTCGTCGGCTTCGGAGGCGGCGGCGAGCGGCGCGGACGCTGCGGTGCCGGCCTCTTGGGCGCGCTCGAGCTGCGAGGAGACCTCACGGACGCGAGCGTCGAGGGCCCGCGCGGACTCCTCTGCGCGGGAGAGCTTGTCGGTGAGCGCGCGGTTCTCGTCCGAGAGGCGGCGCGCGTCGGCGAGCGCTCTGCCCTCGCCCGCG
>JAFEBC010000808.1 GCA_018266095.1 Deltaproteobacteria bacterium | reverse complement strand
GAGGCCGGCCAGCGCCCGCCCGCCATCCGAGAGCGCCGAGCGCGCGAGCCACGCCTGCTGGCCCTCCAGCATCGACGCGGCCGCGAGCGAGGTGAGCACGGCGGCCAGGATGCCCAGCCCGAGCGAGAGCGCAGCGGTGCGGATGAAGGCGCGCACGGGATCGAACGGCGACCTCCCCGGCGGCTCCGGAAGCGGCAGCGGCCCGTCCACGTCCTCGCTCGCCAGGGTCGCGGGCGTGACCGGGGTCGCGGGCGTGACCGGGGTCGCGGGCGTGTCCGGGGCCTTTGGCGTGCGGCCAGCCTGGCTGTCGTCCACCTCAGGCATCCGCGTCGTCCTCATCCAGCGCGCCGGGGTTCGCGTACGGGTCGGCGTTGCCCGGAAGATAGAACACCTCGTCGAACACCAGCGCGTGCGGCGGCGCGGTGGGCCCCGCGAGCGTGCGGTCGCGCGCGGCCAGGAGCGCGGCCATCGACTCCGGCGTGCGCTTGCCGATCCCCACGTCCACGAGCGTGCCCACGAGGTTGCGCACCATGTGCTTCAAGAACGCCGTCGCCTCCACGCTCACGTGCCACACGCCGTCCGCGCGCGCATCCGCGTCGATCGAGAGGCGCGACATCGTGCGCACCGTGGTCTTCGCCGGACAGTCCGCCGCGCGCAGCGACGAGAAGTCGTGCGTGCCGATGAAGTGCCCGAGCGCCTGCTGCATGGCCGCCACGTCCACCTGCCGCCGCAGCTCCCACGCGCGCGCGCTCCACAGCGGCGACCGCACCGGCGACAGCTTGAGCGTGTACACGTAGCGCTTCCCGCGCGCCCACCGCCGCGCATCGAAGCCCTCCGGCGCCGTCTCCGCGCTCACGCACGCGACCGTCTCCGGCAAGAGCGCGTTGAGCCCCGCCGTCCACGCCTTGAGCGGCAGCTCCTTCACCGGCGAGATCGACACCACCTGCCCGCGCGCGTGCACGCCCGCGTCCGTCCGCCCCGCGCCCGTCACGCGCAGCCGCTCGCCGCACAGCTTCTCGATCGCGTCCACCAGCGCCTGCTGCACGCTGGGCCCGTTGGGCTGCACCTGCCAGCCCACGAACCGCGCGCCGTCGTACTCGATGGTCAGCTTGAGCGTGGGCACGCGCGGCTATTCCGACTCCGCCTTCGACGACGACTTCTGCGCCACCGCCGACGCCGCATAGCGCGAGAGGAGGTCGTTCACGTTGAGCGTCTGCAGCCCGCTCTTCCCGCCGCCGCCCGGCACGAAGATGAGCTGCTTGCCCGCCAGCGCCTCGGCCACGCGCAGCTTCACCATCGCGCGCCCGCCCGCGCCCGAGAGCGCCTGGTTCTGCTTCTCCACGCCCTTCGCGTGCGCCTTCTTCTCCGCGATGATCGCCTCCGCCTCGCGCTGCGCCCGATAGAACTCCGCGTCGGCGCGCAGCTTGGCCTGGTCGAGCGCGCCCTGCGCCTTGGTGATCTCCTGCGCCACCTGCCCGCGCGCCGTCTCGAGGTTGCGGTTCGACTCCTGCTCCGCCGCCTTGCCCGAGCTCACCATCGCCTCGGCCGTCTGCTCGGCGAGCTTCTTGTCGTGGATGACCTTCTCGTACTCGGGGTGGAAGTGGTGCTCGCCGAGGATCACGCGCTCGACGATCACGCCCTCCGGCTCGAGCAGCTTGGCCAGACGGTCGCGCGCCTCTTCCGCCTTCTGGTAGCGCTTGTCCGAGACGTAGAACTCCTCGCTCGTCATCGTGTTCAGCACGTCGCGCACGATCGAGCGCGCCGCGGGCCGCACCAGCGACTCCTTCACCTCGTTGGTGTTCTTGCCCACGTGCTCGAGGATCCACGGCGCCTTCGCCTGGTCGATGCGCCACGCCACCGTCACGTCCACCGCGATGTCGTTGCCGTCGTGCGTCTTGAACTCGATGTCGTCGCGATCGTCGCGGTCGCCGTGGTTCTTGTCGGCCACCATCTCGAGATTTTGCAGCGCCACGTTGTACACGGCCCAGTCAGTCAGGAACGCGGGGAAGCTGTACGTCGCGCCCGGCGCGTACACGGTGGGGCTGATGCCGCGCGTGCCGGTCAGGCCGGTCTTGTGGATGACGATGCCGATCTCGGTCGAGTCGGTCGAGTGCATGGTGCAGCCCGCGAGCGACGCCAGCGCCAGCAGACAAAGTGTCGAATGGACACGAAGGTTCGCGCTCATGGTCATCACTCCTTCACGTCGAAGCGCTTGAGCAGCGACTTGAGGTCGAGGGGGTTCATGCCGCCCTCTCCGTCGGTGGGCAGGACGATCACCTGCGTGTTCTTGAGCGCATCGGCCATCCGCAGACCGACCAGGTTCTCCGCGCCCGCGGCCCGCAGCGCCTGGTTCTCGAGCTCGGTGCCCTGCGCCTCGGCCAGCTTGATGAGCAGGTTCCCCTCGGCCGCCTTGGTGCGCCGGTACAGGTCCGCCTGCGCCTCCAGCTTGTGCACCTCCGCCTCGCCGCGCGCCAATTCGACCTGCACCGCCGCCGCGCCCGTGGCCACGATCTTGTTCTTGGCCGCCGCCGCGATCGCCGCCTTGGCCTCGGCCTCGTTCTTGAACACCGTCTGGTCCTGCACCTTCCGGCCCTCGATCGCCGTCTGGTAGCGCTGGTCGTACACGTAGCGCTTCACGAACACCTCGAGGATCTCGATGCCCTTGTCCTTGAGCTCCGCCGAGAGCTGCGCGCGCGCCTCCGCCGCCTTGTCCATGCGCTTGGTGCCCCGATAGAAGTCCTCGGCGTCGAGCTCGCCCAGCGTGCGCCGCAGATCCTGCGTGGCGCGCGGGATCACCGCCGAGTCCTCAAAGAGCCTCCCGGGCCCGATGGTCTGCATCACGCGGAGCGGATCGGCGATGCGGTAGAGCACGGTCACGTCGACGCGCACGTTGTAGCCCTCGCTCGTCTGGATGTTGATCGCCGAGGTGGTGCGGTGGCCCTCGATGTCGGTGGCCGACTCGCTCTTGGTCGACGAGAGCTCGAGCACCTGCACGCGCGTGGGGAAGAGGTGCAGCTTCTCGCCCACGCCGATGTAGTGCAGGCCCGTGCCGTACACGACCGGCTCGATGCCCTTGCCCATGCCGTAGCTGATCTGCTTCACGCCGGCCTCGCCCGGCTTCACGTACGTCGTGCACGAGTTGTAGCCGACCAGCACCAGCACGAAGGTCGCGCCGATGAGCCAGAGGATGCGCGGCGCCCCCTTCCCCTGCCCGGCTTTGGGAAAATTGATGCGCGGAATCTCGAACGCCATCGTGCCCTCCCTCTCTCGAAAATACGTTCGCGCGGACCCTGGATTTCGAGGCGCGCGGTGCACCGAGTGCTGGCTGCGAATGGCCTCAGTGGACCTGCTTGCCGATGGCCGAGCCGGGCTCGGCGGGCGCGTCCTTCGAGGGCGCGTCCTTCACGGCATCGGGCGCCTGCATCAGCCCGGGCTCGCCGATCGAGCGCTGCAGCTCGGAGAGCGGCCGGTACGTGTCGAGCGCGAGATCGGCCCTGGCCAGATCGTTCACGAGCTCGTCCACGCGCTTCTGATAGCGGCGCCGGTAGAACCAGAGCTGCGCGTCGGGCAACAGCGGCCCCACGAGGAAGAGCGCCCACGGCACCCACTTCTCGGTCACCGGGATCCACGGGATCGCCACCGCCGCCGCGCCCAAGACGAGGCCCACGCCCGCGTACGCGAGCCGCGCCACGAGGTCACCGCCGCGCCACAGATCGTAGTCGCGCCGCGTGAGCGCGATCTCATTGCGCGCGAGCTGCGCATACCGCGGCAGGAGCACGGCCTGGATCGCGGCGCGCACCTTGCCCCAGTACTCGGGGTCGTTGAGCCCCAGCTCCTTGCACTGCTTCTCCATCTGCACGAGCTCGGCCTCGGCCTCGGCGAGCAGGGCCTGCTCCACCTCGGGCGTCCACGCAGCGAGCCCAGGGCGCCGACGCTCGAACGCGTCGAGCAGGAAGCGGCCCACGGCTGCCAACCGGTACTTTTCAGGGACCATAGGAGTGTCGGATCAGAGTGTCGGACGACGCTGTCAGACCCCTGTTCTAACATCGATCTGTCGCACTTCGAACTGCCGACGCCCCAACACTCACCGAGGCGCTCCACGATCCGGTTTCCCGAGGGGAACCTCCACCAGGGGTGAGCTGCCGCTCCCCCTGGACCCCCAACAGACCTGCTCCGTGCCGATGCCGCGCTGGACGCTCAACCCGCAGCGCCTGACGCATCGCGTTGCAGCCCGCGGCGCCGTGTGGCAAAGATTCTGGACCCATGTCGACGCTCATCACGCTGATCGCCGCCGGCCCCGCCACCCCACCCGTCTCGCAGGAACAGTTCTCGAACCTCAGCACCGTCGTCGCCGTGTGCTGGTGGGCGCTCTGCTTCGCCATCATCTTCTTCATGCAGTCGGGCTTCCTGCTCCTCGAAGCCGGCTCGGTCCGCGCCAAGAACGCCGCGCACGTCTCGGCGAAGGTCCTCGCGCACACCGCCATCGCGACCTTCTCGTTCTGGTTCGTCGGCTTCGCCATCAAGGCGTTCCTCTGGCCGCTCTGCTACTTCGTGCACCAGAACGGCACCGGCATCGTGCTCGCCAACGTCGACGACGCGCTCACCGGCTACGTGGGCTGGGCCTCGGCCTCCACCGCGTGGCTCCCCTGGCACTTCGCGGCGCGGCCCGACATCTACATGGTGAGCTTCTTCGGCTCGCTCACCTTCTGCGTCACCTCGACGGCCATCCCCGGCACCGTCTTCAGCGAGCGCTTCAAGTTCAAGGCGTACATCCTCTACGCCTTCCTCTACTCGGGCCTCATCTACCCCATCTTCGGCTTCCTCATCTGGGGCGGCCTGGGCGGCTCGCCGCTGCTCGATCCGCACTCGAGCCTGGTGATGCTGATGGACAAGTGGTTCACGCCCACGCTCGACAGCCCGCTGGGCAAGAAGCTCGTCGAGTACGGCATGGGCGCGGACGCGTCGGGCACGCACTTCTGGGCGCCGTACACCGACTACGCGGGCTCGACGGGCGTGCACGCGCTCGGCGGACTCGTCGGCCTCGTCGGCGGCTGGTACGTGGGCCCGCGCCTCGGCCGCTATCGCAAGGACGGCCAGCCGAACGCGATCCCCGCGCACAACGTGCTGCTCACGGTGTTCTCGGCGCTGCTCCTCGCCTTCTGCTGGTTCGGCTTCAACGGCGGCTCCGTCGTCGCCAACGCGGCCTCGCACCCGCTGCTCGGCAAGGGCGCCGGCGCGCGCGGTCTGTACATGGCCGACTATCTCTTCTCGGACCTCTGGTGGGTCTTCGGCACCACCGCGCTCGCGGGCGCAGGCGGCACGCTCGGCGCGCTCATCGCGGGCTATCGCTTGCACAAGTCGGCCGACCCGCTCGTCCTCGCCAACGGCCTCTTGGGCGGCCTCGTCGCCATCTGCGGCTGCGTCGGCTTCGCGCCCCCGGGCTACGGACT
>JAFEBC010000807.1 GCA_018266095.1 Deltaproteobacteria bacterium | reverse complement strand
GCGGCAGGCTCCAGTACGGGCCCGCGCTCGAGGGCTCTTACGGAATCCAGCAACGCCAGGCTGACGGCGATCGGGAAGGCCAGGTGAAACAGGCCGACGCCCAGCGGAGAGTTCGCCAGGAGCCTCCCCAGCGTGCCGACCGGAACGAGCACCATCATCGTGGCCAGCGGCGCGGAGAGGAGACCGAGCGCGGGCTTCGATGCGGTCGGGATCCACGCGACGATCAAGGGCACCAGCGCCAGCGAGAGATCGTACTGATGATGGTAGACGGACAGCAGCGCCACGCACACGAGCGGCATGAGGAACAGACGAAGCTCACGGTGCCGGAGCGCGGGCCCGAGGCGCCAGGCTCGCCAGGCGAGAAACAGCAAGACCGCGCCACAGGCCGCCGGCGCCAACAAGCGCGCGAGGCGCAGGTGCCTCGACAAGCCGTAGAAGAGGTAGATCCAATCCAGGCGCGGAACGGAGAAGGCCGCCCACGGATCGGGCGTGTTGATGTCGTCCAAGGCCTCCAACGAGGCGATGTTGTGCTGGTAGGCGGCGACGGCCGCCAGGCCCCCGAGGCGCCAGAACCCGAGCGCGGTCAGCGTGATCAGCATGGTCCCCAAGAGCCCCAGGGCGAGCCAGCGGCGTCGGACCGCCAGCAGCGCGACGAACGGCAGCGCCAGGGTGAACTTGAAGGCGACCGCGCAGGCCGCGAGCGCACCTGCGCGGCCGGACTGTCCGCGGACCAGGGCGACGTAGAACAGCGCAAAGAGCCCCACCATGAGGGGCGCGCCCTGCAACGGCGTGACGCCCCATCGGGTGCACGCGGCCAGCAGGACGCCGCCCGCGACGAGGGGCCAGTTGGCCTCGGGCCTGAGGAACAAGGTGAGCGTCCGGACGCCGAGGACCAGGACCAGCAGCATCAGGGCGAGCCAGGCAGTCGCCAGCGCACCGGGTGGAAGCAGGGCGAGCGGGAGGGCGGCAAAGCCGGTCGACGGTGGGTAGAACACGCCCGCCGGGGGCGCGAGTGAGTATTGATTTGCAAATGCGTCGAGCTGGACCGGCCGGTCGTAGACCTGGACACCTTCGAGGATCCCGCGCGCGAGAAGGTGGATCGGGAAGATGTCGGAGCCGGCGCCGGCCCGCGAGCTGGACCACCAGCAGACGAGCACCCCGAGGACCAGCAGGCCCCATCCGAAGGCGCGACCTGTCTTGGACTCGGTAGACGCGACCCAACGCCACAACGCTGCGCGCGAGCTGACGCTCGTCACCATTCGACCCCCCCGTCGAATCAAACGGTGACCACCGGCCACCGTGGAGAACTATCCTTGACGGTGCGGGATTCGTCAACTCGTCAAATCACGAGGTGTGCGCTCGCGCGAGGTCCAGGCCGTGGGCCGCGGGGCCTCAATCGTGCTTCGATACAAAAAAGGACACCTCCGCCCGCCAGGCGACAGGGTTGTCGTACTGCGCCATGTGCCCCGCGCCCGGGATCACGGCCAGGCTCCCGCGCGCGAGCAGACCGGCCAGCCGCGCGCACTCCACGGGCGACATCTCGTCGAACTCGCCGCACAGCATCAGCGTGGGCGCCTCGATCTGCGCGAGCAGCGGCTCGTGATCGAAGTCCGCCAGGAGGCCGCCCGTGTAGATCTCCGAGCCGCCGATCATGGCCTGATAGAGCTCTGCACCGTGGTTCTTCGGCACCGTGCGCCGGTACGACTCCATCCACGGCGGCTCCGCGGTCCGCGTCACGTGCGCGCGCTCGAAGATCCGCCGCGCCGCGAGATAGTCCGGGTGCTGCAGCGTGCCCGCCCGCTCGTGCGCCTCCATCACCGCGCCCGCGCCATCGGGGAGCAGGGGCAGCCAGCGCTTCACGCTCGCCTCCCAGCTCTGCGCGGAGAGGCTCGGGCCCTGGAGGATGAGGCTGCGCAGGCCCTTCGGACGGCGCGCGGCGTACAGGTTGGCCAAGGTCGCGCCCCAGCTATGGCCGAGCAGGTGCAGCTCGCGCAGGGCCAGCGCGTCGCGGACGGCGTCGATCTCGGAGACGAAGCGATCGAGCGTCCAGAGGGCGGGATCGCCGGGCGAGTCGGAGCGGCCGCTGTCGAGCTGGTCGTAGAAGACGAGGGCGCGCTCGCGCGCGAGGGGCAGGGCCGCGAGGTGGTGGCGCATGTCGCCGCCGGGGCCGCCGTGGAGGAGGAGCAGGGGCGCCTGGGGGCGGCTCAGGTCGCCGTCGACGCGGACGTAGAGGGAGCCGCCGGTGACCGGGACGCGCAGCTCGCGGGCCGGGGCAGGGAGCTCGCTCGGCTCCGCCTGGATTGACTGGGCCAGAGGCTGTTGGTCGAGCGGCATGTCGCGTGTCTCCTCTCAGGGCTCTCGCTGGCGCCGCGAGAGGATCTGCCACCGAAGCTGCGCGAAGACCAACGCGATCAGGTCGGCTTGACGCCCTGACCCCTCCGTGGCCTGCTCGTTGGCCATGCGACAGCTCGCCGTCGTGGGTGGGGTCCGGCTCATCGCAGCTCTCTCTGCGCTGCTCCTCGCGGCGTCGCCGGCGCACGCTGCGTGGACGGTGCTGCGCATCACCTCCGGCGTCGAGGCGCGCGAGCGCACGGACGGCGCGCAGGTCTACCGCGACAAGAAGCTCCTCGGCAGCGTCGCGGTGGGCATGCAGCTTCAGGACGGCGATTCGCTCAAGGTGCTGGCGGCCGGCCTGACGGTGCTGCTGCAGGGGCCGCCCAAGGCGGACGGTTCGGCTGGCGATCGCATCGCGGTCGAGGGCCGCGAAGAGGGCGTGGCCGAGCAGATCGTGGGCGGCGCGGCCAACAGCGCTGGCAGCGGCTCGGCGTGCTGGCTGCGCTCGGGGCGCGCGTACTTCCAGATCGTCCCCGACGCGGCGCGGCGCTTCCTGTGCTTCTTCGGCGCCCAGGATCGCAAGGTGCCGGTGGGCGTGAAGGGCACGCAGTTCTCGCTCGAGGTGCGCGACGACGGCACCTCCGAGGTGGTGGTGGCGCAGGGCGTGGTCGCCGTGGGCGAGCCGGGGACCGCGCTCTACCGCGAGATCGCGGCGGGCAAGCGGCTGCAGCTCGAGCCGGGGGGCGCGCGCGAGGGCGAGCTCGATCGCGAGGTGCGCGTGCGCATCGAGGGCGCGCTGACGCGGGTGGAGGTCGACGAGAAGCAGGGCGGCCAGCAGGCGCTCATGCTCATGGGTGAGGACGGCGCGTGGGAGGAGCGCACCGTGCGTCACGAGGAGCGGCGCGTGACGGGCTCGCTCATCCACGCGCCCGGTGATGCGGCAGCGGCGCAGGCGGCGGCGGCGCGCTGGCGGGCCGAGGGCAAGCGCGCGGTGGACGCGCTCGATCGGCAGCAGCTCTGGGCGGTGGCCGACGAGCTCTACGCGGGCAGCTCGCCTGACTTCGAGCTGGCGCTGGAGCTGTACCTGCGCGCGTCGAAGCTCCCGGGGTTCACGCCCGCGGAGGTGGCGCAGCTTCAAGTCAACGCGGCGCGCTGCCAGCTCGAGCTGCGCAGGTTCAGCGCGGCCGAGGCGCTCCTGCGCGAGGCGCAGCGGGTGATCCCCGACGATCCCAGCCTGCTCTCGGTGCTGGCGCAGGCGCTCCTGGGCGGTGGCGCGTCGCGGGATCTGGAGGCCGCCGAGCTGCTCGCGCGGCTGCGTGCGTCGCCGGGGAGCGCGGGGCTCGCGTACCACGAGGCCGGCGCGTTGGCGCTGCGCATGTCGCGCCTGTCGGAGGCGAGGCGGCAGCTCTCGAACGCGCTGGAGGCGGCCCGGCGCGCGGGCACGTCACAGGCCGAAGCGCACGCGCTGCTCGAGCTGGGCAGCGCGGTGGTGCAGACGGTCTCGACCGAGGCGGCGCTCATCCCCTGGACGCTCGCGCGCGAGGAGCTGGAGCGGCTCACCGCGGCGCAGCCGAAGCAGGACGAGCTGGCGGCGGCGCTGGCGGAGACGCTGCTGCGCGTGGGCGATGTGCTGCTGGTGCAGGGCAAGAGCGACGAGGCGGCCAAGACGTTCGCGCGCTCGCTGCAGCAGTGGGAGCGGCTGACGCAGGTCGAGCCGGCGCGCGCGGAGTGGCAGCGCGGACTGAGCGGCGCGCTGGTGGATGTGGGCGACGCGCAGGAGCTGCGCGGGCAGAGCGCGGAGGCCCTCGTGGCCTATCGGCGTGCGCTGGCGGTGCGCGAGCCGCTGGCGAAGGCGGAGAGCAAGCCCGGTCCCGACTCCGCGGCGCTCGCGCAAGTGGTGCAGCGCCTGGCCGATGCGCTGGTGCTGCAGGGCAAGAGCGAGGAGGCGCTGCGCCTGCACCAGCGCGCGCTGGAGCTGCGTGAGTCGCTCCTGCGGGGCGCGCCGGGCGACGCAGAGCGGATCCTCGGCGTGAACGAGGCCCAGCTCAAGCTGGGCGCGCTCCTGGCGCTGATGGGGCGCGGGCCGGAAGCGCTGGACATGTTCAGGCGCGGGCTGGCGCAGATCGAGCCGGCGGCGGCTGCGGCGCCGAAGCGTCGCGAGCTGCAGCGCGCGCTGGCGAGATCGCTGGAGAAGCTGGGCGGACAGCTCGAGGACTACGGCAACACGCTGGAGGCGCTGGACGCGTGCCAGCGCGCGATGGGGCTCTCGGAGCGCCTCGTGCGCGCCGAACCCGCGCGGACGGATCTGCAGTGGGAGCTGAGCCTGGGCCAGGCGCACGTGGCGAAGCTGCTGCGGCTGGTGGGCCGGCGCGAGGACGCCGCGGCGATGTTCGGGCGCGTGCTGGAGACGCGCGAGCGCCTGGCGCAGGCCGAGCCGGGGCGCACCGATCTGATGGCGGGCCTCGCCGACGCGTTGCAGGAGTCGGCCACGCAAGCGAGGCAGCAGGGGCACAAGGATGACGCGCGCGCCCTCTTGCGCCGCGCGCTGGAGGTGCGCGAGCGCCAGGTCAAGGCCGAGCCGGCGCGGGCGGATCTCAAGGCTGAGCTGGCGAACGCGCTCGACGCGCTCGGCGAGGCGTCGCCGCAGGGAACGTCCGCGTCCGCGGGGGCGTTCGAGCAGGCGCTGTCCATCCGCGAGGCGCTGGCGCGCGCGCAGCCGGAGCGGCCAGACCTGCAGCGCGACCTGGCGCAGTCTTACGAGAACACGGGCGAGACCTTGCTGGCCCAGGGCAAGACCGCCGACGCGATGGCGCGCTTCAGGCTGGCGCTCGAGATCAACGAGAGGATGGCGCTCGTCGATCCGGGACGCACCGCGGTGCAGAAGCAGCTCGGCGTCACGCGGGAGCGGCTGGGTGCGGCCCTGACGGACAAGGGGACGGTCGAGGGCACGATCGATCTGTACCGGCGCACGCTGGCCTCGATGGAGGCCCTGGCCCTCGCGGAGCCGGCGCGGAAGGACCTGCAGTCCGATCTGTCCTGGGCGCTCAACCGGCAGGGCGACGCGCTGCTCAAGGATCGCCGCGCGGCGGAGGCGCTGCCCCTGTACCGCAGGGCGCTCGAGATCCGCATGAGGCTCGCCGCGGCCGAGCCCGCGGACGCGAAGCTCGCCCTGCGCGTGGACTCTTCGCTCTTGCACGTGCACGACGCGCTGGCGATGCTGCGCAAGCGTGACGAAGCGCTGGAGGTGCGCCGGCGCTCGGTGGCGCTGCGCGAGGGCCTGGCACGCGCGGAGCCGGCCAACCTCGGCAGGCAACGGTCCCTGGCCTCCGGACTCTCGACGCTCGCGCACGAGCTGCGGCAGTTCGAGAGGAAGCACGATCAGGACAGCGACGAGCCCCAAGAGCTGCGCCGCAGGGTCCTGGAGCTCCGCCGGAGCATCGCGGCGGCGCAGCCCGACGACGTGGACGCGCAGGAGGAGGTGGCCGACGCGCTCATGGACGTCGCGGACGGGCTGCCCAAGGATCAGGTGCACGTCGATCAAGGGCTGGTGCTGTACCGGCAGGCGCGCGATCTCCTCGAGCGGCTGCTCGCGCAGCACCCGGACGACGACTCGCTCCGGGGCGATCTCGGCCGCGCCTGGGAGCGTATCGCCATCGGCCTGCGGTTCAACGGAGAGTCCGGCGAGTCGGCCGAGCTCTACGAACAGGCCCAACAGGTGGACGAGAAGCTGGCCCGCAAGTATCCGCACCGGTACGTCCTGGAGCACAACCGCGCCGTCGGCCTGCTCGAGATGGGCGACGTGCTGCTGGGCGCGGGACAGGAGGACGAGGGGCGCCAGCTCGGTCTGCGCGGGATGGAGATCATGGAGGGGCTCATCTTCGAGCACCCGTTCGACTCGAACCTGGAGGAGGAGCTGGGTTCGATCTACGGCAACGTCGTGCGCCTGCTCAGGCACCACGGCCGCGACGCCGAGGCCAGTGAGCTGACCGTGCGCTCGATGATCGTGGGCGGCGACGTGATGCACCTGCGGCGCAAGCCGGACGACGCGCTCACCATGTACTCCAAGGCGCTGGAGCTGGGCGAGGAGGCGATGAAGCACGACTCGCAGAACGCGAGCCTCCAGGCCCGGATCGGCACCACGTACGCCAAGCGCGCCGAGGTGCTGGACGAGCTGGGCCGCAAGGAGCAGGCGCTGGCGGCGTATCAGCTCGCGCTGTCGGTGCGCGGTCGCCAGACGGCGCTGCAGACCTCGCAGCCCGGGCCGCAGCGTGAGCTCGCGAGCGTGCTCTCGCGCATGGGGGACGTGCAGACGGAGCTCGGCAGGCCCGACGACGCGCTGGAGTCGTGGCGGCGCGCGACCGAGGCGATGCTGCGCTGGCGCTCGCTGGACCCGATCTCGGATGCGCCGCGTGAGCTGGCCGAGGTGCTGCGCAAGCAGGCGATGACGCTGCGCGGGCAAGGGAAGCTGGACGAGGCGCTGGCGGCGTCGAGGCGATCGATCGAGCTCCTGGAGGCCTCGCTGAAGGAGCTGCCCGACCGGGCAGAGCTGCAGGTGGCGCTGAGCCTCGCGCTCCTCAACGCGGGCGATCTGTTGCGCGCGCAGCACAAGGACGAGGAGGCGCTGCCGCTGTACCTGCGTTCGCTCGAGCTGCGCGAGGCGCTCGCGCGGGCGGTGCCGTGGCGCGTCGACTATGCGTGGTCGCGCAGCGTGTCGCTGGAGCGGCTGGGGAGCGCGCTCCTGGTGCAGGGCAAGCGCGCGGAGGCGATGGAGCGCTTCGAGCAATCGCGCCAGGTGCTGGAGGCGCTGGTGACGGTCGAGCCGGGGCGCGCGGATCTGCGCTGGGCGCTGGAGAAGGCGCGCAAGCTCGCGGCGGGCAAGGACGCGAAGTGAAGGCGGGCGCGCGGCCGCTCCATCCGTGGGTGCGGGTCTTGCTCCTCTCGATCGTGGCGAGCGCGTGCGCGGCCTTCCTGGCCCAGCCGCTCGATCTCTGGCTCGGGTACGCGCGGTTTCCGGCGCTGGCCGAGGACGCGCCGGCGCCCGATCGCGCGCTCGTCGTCACGCTGGAGGAGGCCGATCTGCGCGAGCTGTCACAGGGAGACGCGCTGGCGCAGGCCTGTCCGGGGGTGCGCGCGCTGCCCTACTTCGAGGGCCAGGGGCACCTCGCCTGGCGCGCGGTGCATGCGTGCCTGTTGCGCAAGCTGGCGGCGGCGCAGGTGAAGGTGGCCGCGCTCGATCTGTACTTCACCGAGGACGCGCCCGAGGCCAGCGCGCCGCTGATGCAAGCCATCGCCGAGGTGCGCGAGCGGGGCCTGACGGTGGTGCTCGGCTGGCACTTCTCCCAGGCGCTGCGCCTGCCGCTGCACGCGCGCGCGCCGCTCGGGCTCTTGGAGGTGCGCGAGGACACGCTGCTCGGCCGCGTGCGCCGCTACGCGCTCTGTGACGGCGACCTCGGCGCGCCCGGACAGTGCCTCCCGGCGCTGGCGCTGCAGGCCTGGTCGCTCTCTCATGGCGAGCCGGCGCGCTGCGTGCGCAAGGCGGCGGCCTGCGTGGTGGAGTGGCCCAAGGAGCTCTCGGGCCGCGAGCTGTTGGGCCTGCGCCCCTCGCGCGACGTGACGCGGCTCTCGTATGCTCAGGCGCTCCTGCACCCCGATGTGCTCGCGCGGGCGCTGGGGGAGCGACGCGCGGTGTTCATCGGACTCGCTGGCGAGTGGGCGCGACGCGGCGGCGATGTGCTGCGCCTGCCCTTCGACGATCCTGATTCGCTGCGCACCGATGGCTTCGGCGCGCGCGAGCTGCCCGGGCTCTTCGTGCACGCGCTGGCCTTCCACGAGCTGGGCCGCGCTGAGGTCCTGCGCGAGGCCGGGCCGGGGGCGGAGCTGTTCGTGCTGCTGCTCGCGTACCTCGTCGGCGCCGTGCCGTGCGTGCTCGTGGGGCTCTGGCCGCACTCGAATGAAGGCCTGTTCAGCGACGCGAGCCTGCGCCCGGGGCTGCTCGCGCGCGCGCGGGTGTGGCCCTGGCCGCTGCTCTGTGGTCCCCTCTTGATCGGGCTCGCGGTGCTCGCGAGCTGGAGCGTCCCCTGGCTGTATCCGGTGGGCAGCGCGCTCGCGGTCTGCGTCGCGTCCGCGATCGTGTGGTCCTGGCCTGCCCTGCGTGCGCGCCGCCAGGGCCACAGGTGCCTCGAGGCGATCCTCTCGCTCGATCGCGCCACCCGCGCGCACGGGTGGCCCGCGCTCGTCCGTCTGCCGCAGGCGGGACCTGCCCCGCTCGCTGCCCGGCTCGAGGCGCCCGCGCTCACGGCCAGCGCCGCGTGGTCGCTCCTCGGCGCGCTGCACGACGCCATCGTCGAGGCCGAGGCCGCGCGCACGTTTCCGCAGCGCCTGCCGCGCAGGTTCTTCGTCGAGCACGGCTGGCTTCCGGACGCGGCCGAGGCCACGCTCGATCAGCCGCCCGCGCGCGCCGCCGAGCTCTCCGAGAGCTTCTACGGGACGATCTCGCGGCGCCTGCGCAACCTCCGCGCGCACGCCGGGCTCGCGCCGCACGCGGTGGCGCTGGCCACGCAGGCGCTCGAATCGCTGGGCGCGAGCGGGGGAGCTCTCGCGGCGTCCTCGAGCGCTGCCGTGCGCACGCAGCTCCTCGAGCGCGCCACGGACTATCTGCGCGCGGCTGCGCAGTGGGTCGCGGCCCATCCACCGCCGCGACCGTGAACGGGCGCCACCTCAGCCGCGTCGCGCGATCACGTCCCACACCTCGATCGGCTCGCTGAAGCCCTTGGCGCTGATGACGCGCGGCCCGCGGCACTCGAAGGCCTCGCCCACGAGGGCCTGCGTCGCTGCGCCGATGCAGGGCACGCCCACCTCGGCGGCCGGCTCGATGCGCGCGCCCAGGTTCATGGTCGTGCCGAGCGCGGTGAAGTCCGTGCGCGCGTAGGTGCCGACGTTGCCGCAGAAGGCCTCGCCGCTGTTGATGCCGATGCGCACCTGGTACGGCTTCTTGCCCACCAGGTCGCGCGCGAGGTTGAACGAGCCCATCGCGGAGAAGAGCTCCAGCGCCGAGCCCACCGCGCGCGTGGCGTGATCGGCGCCGCGATAGACCGCGAGGAAGCCGTCGCCGCGATAGCCGCACAGGATGGGCCGCTGCCGCTCCAGCACGCCGGAGAACGCGGCCATGAGCTGGTTGAACTCGCGCATCACCACGTCGGGCGCGGTCTTGAGCGCGTATTCGGTGGAGCCCTTGAAGTCGAGGTAGAGCACGCTGACCACCTCGCGCACGCCGGTGTTGAGCGAGAGGTCGTCGTCCTCGGCCGGGCGCCCGCGCAGGCGCAGATAGCGGCGGCGGTGGAACTCGAGCTCGCTCACCTCGCGCAGCTCGCCCTCGATCGCCAGGGCCAGGGCGTCGCGGCGGCTGCGCTCGGCCAGCTCGGTGGCTTGCGAGAGCTCGGCCAGCACCTGCTCTTGCGGCGCTCCCTCCGCCCGCATCACCCGCGCCAGATCCAGGCGCGTCTGCGCCGCCTCGGGCCACTGCGCAGCGCCCGCGAAGTGCTCGAACGCGGTCCGCAGCCGCTCGCGCGCAGCGTCGAACTGTCCCCGCGCCGCAGCGATGAGCCCGCGGACGCGCGCCACGTGCGCCGCGCCGTCCGCGTGGTTCGACTGCGCGAAGATCGTGCCCGCCTCCTCTGTGCGCCCAGACGCCTCGTCGATGCGGCCCAACTTCAGGAGCGCGAACGCCAGGTCTTGCAGCGCGAAGCCCAGCGCGGCCATCGCTCCCTGCGCGCGCGCCTCCTCTGCACACTGCTCCAACAACTGCGCCGCCGCGCTCCACGCCCCGCGCGCGAGCTCGACCTTGGCCAGCCAGTTCGACATCACGATCGCGCCGCGCCGATCGCCGAGGACGCCGCACAGCCGCAGATCCTCGCGGAAGCACGCCTCCGCTTCACCGAGCTGCCCCCAGCGGAAGTGCAGCCGCCCGAGGTTTCCGCACGTCACCGCGAGGCCGAGCTCGTCGCCCGTGCGCTCCTTCATCGACTTGGCCGCTTCGAACAGCGCGAGCGCAGAGGTCGCGTCGTCGCGCGCTGCGTAGACCATGCCCAGCGCGTCGAACACCCGGCCCGACATGAACTCCCAGTCGCCCAGCGCCTCGCGCGCGTGCAAGAGCGCCGCGATGGCCTCTTCGTGCCGGTTGTCCTGCAGCGCAGCCACGCCGCGCAGGTGCCACGCGAGCCCGCGCAGCGTCGCGCCCGCGCCCTCAGCCAGACACTCGTCGAGTGAGCTGGCTGCCTCGCCGGGCTTGCCTGAACGCACCGCGATCCAGGCCCGGCCAAACGCACCCCACCGCGGATCGATGGCGCTGGCCTCGGCGAAGCGCGCGCTCGCGCCAGACGGATCGTCGCGCTCGGAGTGGACCGTCGCCAGATACCCGAGCCCGGCCGCGCGCTCAGCCGGCGGCGCCTCGCTCAGCTCCCGCAGGGCCTGGGCAGATCCGCGCGCGAAGCCCTGCGCTGCGATCAGTGTTCGCACCCGTTCGATCGCGTGGGAGTCAGCGTCCATCGCACGCGAAGCTAGCACGACCCGCTCGCAGACCTGCCGCGTACGTGCACCACGCGACGCCGGTCCTCGCATACACTCGCCGCATGCGAATCCTCTACGGCGTCGTCGGCGAAGGCATGGGCCACGCGATCCGCTCGCGCGTGATCCTGGACGATCTCACCAAGCGTCACGACGTGCAGGTCGTGGTCTCTGGCCGCGCGCACGACTACCTGCAGAAGCGCGCCGGCGAGCACCTCTCGGTGAAGAAGATCTGGGGCCTCACCATCGTCGCCGAGGACAACGAGGTCTCGAACTTCCGCACCGTGCTCGAGAACCTGAAGGGCGCGGTCACCGGCGGCTGGCCCAAGAACGTCAAGACGTACTTCGACATCGCCAAGGACTTCCGGCCCGACGTGGTCATCAGCGACTTCGAGAGCTGGAGCTACCTGTTCGCCAAGAACCACGGCATCCCCTGCATCAGCATCGACAACATGCAGATCATCAACCGCTGCACGCACGCGCCCGAGATCACGCGCGGGCACGAGGCGGATTTCCAGATCGCCAAGGGCATCGTCAAGGCGAAGGTGCCGGGCAGCTACCACTACTTGGTGAGCACGTTCTTCTATCCGGAGATTCGCAAGAAGCGCACCACGCTGCACCCGCCCATCCTGCGGCCCGAGATCCTGGCGGCCCAGGAAGGGGAGGGCGATCACCTGCTCGTGTACCAGACGTACACCTCGAACACGGAGCTTCCGGCGCTCTTGCAGAAGACCGGCCGCGAGTGCCGCATCTACGGGCTGCGGCGCGATCTGAAGGCCGAGGTGCGCGAGGGGAACCTGCGCTACATGCCGTTCTCCGAGGACGGGTTCATCGATGACCTGCGGACCGCGCACGGCGTGGTGGCGAGCGGCGGGTTCACGCTCATGGGCGAGGCGGTGTACCTGCGCAGGCCGCAGTTGTCGGTGCCCGTGCAGGGCCAGTTCGAGCAGGTGCTCAACGCGCGCTACCTCGACAAGCTCGGCTTCGGGCGCATGGGCGACGAGATGTCGAGCGATCTGCTCGGCGCGTTCCTCGAGCGCGTGAAGGACTACAAGGAGAACCTCGTGCGCTACACGCAGGACGGGAACACGGACCTCTTGGCCAAGCTCGAGGACGTGCTCGGGCGGGCGCAGCGGCGCGAGGAGCCGGAGGCCGAGTAGGGCGCCGTGCGGCATCCGGTCGCGCGCCTGGCCACACAACCGGCTTGACCTGATCCGGCGCGTGAGTGCATTCTCATGTTGAAACTGAGAATGAGTCTCAACTTCATAAACAGCGCCGGGCCACACTCCATGCGTTCCGCAGCCTCCGTCAGTCCGTTCTGCCTCGCCTCGCTCGCCGTCCTCGTCGGGCTCTCGCTTGGCTGCGGCGGCACCACCGCCTCCACCGACACCTGCGACGCCGACGCCGGACCCTGCGTGTTCATCGCGCTGTCGAGCAACTTCGACGGCTACCGCGCCTGGCCGCACGTCGACGCGGGCGTGGGCGCCGACACCGGGCCGGACGGCGGCGACCTCCACGCCGAGGGCGTGCGCACCGCGTACATCAACAAGCTCCCCTCGCGCAGCGCAGACGCGGGCCTGTCCGAGTTCCCCGTCGGCACCATGATCGTCAAGACGCAGGAGCACCTGAACGACGGCGGCACCGGCCACACCTTCGCCATGGTCAAGCGCGGCGGCGGCTACAACGCGAGCGGCGCGCACAACTGGGAGTTCTTCGAGGTGCAGGACGACGGCGGCTCGCCCGTCACCATCGTCTGGCGCGGGATCACTCCGCCGGCCGGGGAGGGCTACGGCGGCACCTCCGGAGGCACCTGCAACACCTGCCACCAGGGCGCCGCGGCCAACGACTTCGTGCAGACGCCCGCGCTCGAGCTGAAGAACTTCTGAACAACCTCTGGAGCCGGAGCCGCACCGTGTCCCGTTCGTTCGCAATCCCGCTCGCGCTCGTCCTCGCCGCCACCGCCGCCCAGGCCACGCCGCGCGTGCTCCCGCAGAGCTACAACACGCAGACGAACGCCGCGGGCGACGCAGAGCTGGAGCAGGCCGTCGACGTGACGCCGGTGCCCTACAACGACGCGAGCGGGAACCCGGGCACCACCATGCTCGCGCAGCTCAACACCGAGCTGGAGATCGGGCTCACCAACAGCGTCGAGCTGGGCGTGTACCTGGCGTTCGCCAACCTGCCCGGAGAGAACTCCACCGGCGCGCCGCTGTTCTTCGACGCGCTCCGCCAGCGGCTGCGTTGGCGCCTGACGGAGCCGGGCCAGCTCCCCATCGACATCGCCGTGTACGGAGAGATCTCCGAGGCGCGCAACGAGCTCGAGCTCGAGGCGAAGATCATCCTGGAGAAGCGCATCGGCGCGATGTCGATCCTGTGCAACCTGTGGGCGGAGCGCGAGCTCTACTTCAGCGGGCAGAATGAGTGGGTGCTCAACCCGACGCTCGGCGCGACGTACGAGGTGAAGCCGGGGCTCGTGCTCGGCCTGGAGGGATTCCTGCACGCCGAGTACGGCGCCATCACCGACACCAGCGCCGACTTCGCGAAGTTCAACGCGCGCCCGCAGGTCTTCGCGGGGCCCACGATCTCGGCGCAGTTCAAGAAGGTGTGGCTCACGGGCGGCGTCTACGCGCGCTTCACCGAGCTGGGTCGCGCCGCGGTGTACGGCGACAAGCTGGGCCCGGTGTGGGTGAGGCTGATGGCGGGGATCGAGCTGTGACGCGCGCGACCACTCCATGCGGGCGTGGCGGGCCGCTCACCCTGCGAGCAGCGTTGGCCATCGCCGCTGTCCTCGTCGGGGCCACGGCCTCCTGCGGCGGCTCGGACGATCCCGTCGTGCCTCCCATCGTCGTCACCGATCGCCCGTCCGACACCGCGCTCGCCGGCGCGACCGACGACGAGAAGCTGGCCTTCTCCAAGGGCGACCGCCTCTTCGATCTCGTCTT